>JADGQN010000037.1 GCA_017881765.1 Syntrophobacterales bacterium
CGAACGGAGTGGTCATTACTTGTTCATTTCTTGCGCGGCGGTCATCACTGAATCCACAATCTGCTGATATCCCGTACACCGGCAGAGATTCCCCGAAATGGCTTTTCTCACTTCGGTCGTGGTCGGCTGGGGATTCTTATCCAGCAGCGCTTTTGCTGACATGATCATACCGGGTGTACAAAAACCGCACTGAATACCCCCCTGCCTCACAAAGGCAACCTGGAGGGGATGTAGATGCTCACCCCGAGCAAGGCCCTCAATAGTGGTAATCTCTTTGCCATGAGCATCCAGGGCAAGCACCAGGCACGATGCTACGGGTTTGCCGTCCATGATAACCGTACACGCACCGCACTCTCCCTCATTGCATGACTTCTTCGTACCGGTAAAGCCGAGCGTCTCGCGCAGGACTTCGACAAGGGTCCGCTGCGGTTCGATCTCCAGCTCATAATCTTCTCCGTTGACTTTGAGTGTAATCTCAACTTTTTTCATGTGCGCTCCCTTCCCCCTTCACTTCGTTGTCCTGTTGTTGATTCGTGCCAACGCTGCCATGACCGCCCGCCTGGTCAGCACCTCCACCATGTCGCAGCGGTATCCCAGAGAAGCCCGGAGGTCAGTGATCGGGCTGCAGACCGTGCCGGCCACTTTTCCCGCCTCTTCGGCCAATGCCGCGCTGATTTCTTTGCCGGAGAGCAGCTTCTCCGCCATGGGTGCCCTTATGGGAGTCGGCGCCACAGCGCCCAGCGCAATCCTCACTTCCTTACACGTCTTGTTATCCGCATCGAGACAAACATACGCGGCGACCCCCACCAGCGCCAGGTCCATTGCCGCGCGGCGCATCAACTTGAGATACGCGGCGCAACTTCTCTCGGGCTGCTTCGGGATCCGGATATGCGTTAAGATTTCGCTCCTCGCCACTTTAGACTCGGCGGGTCCCTTGAAGAGTTTTTCAACGGCCATTATGTGTTCGCCTTTCGGCCCGGAGAGCACCGCTTCCGCACCCATCGCGATCAAAGGTGGGGCCGTATCCGCGGATGGTACGGCGCTGCAAAGATTGCCGCCGATTGTCGCCAGAGTCTTCACCTGCGGCGAGGCCATGACATAGACGGCGTCCCAGAGTGCGGGCGCTTTCTCTTTGATGAGCGGCGATTCCTCAAGCTCCGCGCACGTCACCAGGGCGCCGATCTTGAGGCCTTTCTTTGCGTCGTAGGAGATCCCTTTCAAGGCTTTGATGTTTTTCACATTAACGAGGTGCTCGGGCGTGACCGCCCTCTTCTTCATGGCGAGCAGAAGATCGGTGCCGCCTGCAATAATCCTCGCCTTGTTCCCATACTTCTTCAACAGCCCGAGGACTCCCGCGATGGACGCGGGTGAGTGATATTCGAATTTGGGTAGTCTTCTAATAAACATTACTTTCCCTCCTTTTCAGTCATTGGGGCTCGCGTCGCCCCCTCCAGTGGCCAAGCCACATGGAGCCTCCCCCTCTCGCGAGCCGTGCTCGCTAAAGGAAAAGGCTGTTCCATGGGTCATCCTCCGGTCTTTCCGGAATTTTTGGCCTTTTCCTTCAATGCTGCCAGGATCTTTTCGGGAGTAATGGGCAGGTCCTTGATCCTCACTCCAACCGCATCGTAGATTCCATTCGCAATGGCTGCCAGGCTTGAGCAGGAGCTTGCTTCGCCGGCGCCCTTCGCGCCAAAGGGACCGTAGGGATCATGCGTGTGGACATGCTCCACTATGTATTCAGGCGTGTCGAGGGCAGTGGGCTGTTTATAGTCCCGCCACGAGCCATTGAGTACGCGCCCTTTTTCATCGTAGAGGCAATCCTCGAGCAGCGCATGTCCCGTCATATGCGCGCTGCCGCCGTTCACCTGTCCATCCAGCATGACCGGGTGGATCGGCTGGCCGGCATCATCAGCGCTTACACCCTGAAGCAGTGTCACTTTCCCTGTCTCCCTGTCTACATCCACCTTGATGCCCGTGGCAATGAAATCGAGCCCGTGAGCCAGGTTGCCGCGGCCCGTCTTCCAATCGACGATATCAATGTCCGTGGCAGCCCAGTAACCTCTGCCGTACAAGGGAGAGCCCTTCTCGTAGTACGCCCTCCTCGAAGCAGTCAAGAAATCCATCTTGACCTCCGGGTTCTCCTTGAGGAAGATCATGGAATTCTTGAACTCCAGATCGTCAGGGCTCACCTTCAGCTCCGCGCCTGCGATCTCGGCGAGCTGCCGCTTCAGGTCTTTGGCGGCGGCTATCGTGGCATTCCCGTCCCAGTAAGTACACCGGTCGCCGAACATGCCCGAATCGAAGATAGTCGTATCCGAATCGCTGACCCCCTGGATCACACTTTCAAAAGGAATACCGAGCACCTCTGCCGTCATCTGGCAAAAGATGGTATTCGCCCCTTGTCCTATTTCCGTACCGCCGTGGGTCACAACCACGTTTCCGTCTTCCATCAGCTTTAGCATGACAGAGGAGCCAAAATGGCCGCCCAGCCTCACGCCGGAAGGGTGCGAGGCGCAACTGAAGCCGATGCCCCTGCCCTTTGGTCTCGACGTTCTGCTCTCCTTCCAGCCGATTCTCTTCCCACATTTTTCTATACATTCCGGAAGGCCTGACACGTCCACTATAAGTCCGTTGGCCGCTTTCCAGTTATTAGTCACAGCGTTCATGTGCCTGATTTCAACCTGGTCGACACCGAGGTCCTCGGCAACAATGCCCAGCATGGAGTCAAGGCAATACTGTGCCAGAACAATTTCCTGGCCCCTCACCGTGCCGCAGGGTGCCCTGTTTGAGTAGGTAAGCTTCCCATGGTACTCGATGGCCGGAATTTTGTAGGGAACGTTCTGAAAAGCTCCAAAATAGTAAATGTTAAATGGCCCGATGCCGGCGATGGGACCGCCTTCCAGAACGCATTCGGTCCGCAGCGCCGTAATCTGCCCGTTCTTCTTGAGGCCCATTTTCAGCTTGGCGTTCATCGCGTTCCGCTGCCGGTATGCAGCCAGCACTTCATCGTAGTTCAGCACCGTCTTAACCGGCCGACCCGTCATCTGGGCCAGTTTCACCGTCGCAAAATCGATGTCGAAGGGGTCGTGCTTTCCCGAGAATCCGCCGCCGACGAAGGGATTAATGATCCTCATCTTCGATACGGGGATATCGAGCGCCCGGCACATGTGGCGCCAGGTGACATACGGGCTTTGTTTGGAGGCCTGCAACAGGACCCTCCCTGTCGGGTCGACCTCAACGAGACACGCGTGCGGTTCGATGAATCCGACGGTAACGCGCTGCGAGCTGAACGTTTCCTCCCGTATATAATCGGCCTCTTTAAATCCCTTTTCTATATCTCCGAAAAGGAAATCAGAGAAGTAAGCGATGTTGCTCTTCGAGAGCTCATTGACCAGCGGGGCTCCAGGAGCCATGGCATCTTCCGCCGTCAACACCACCGGCAGTTCCTGATAATCGACCTTGATCAGGTCGAGTGCCTCTTCTGCCGTATCCTCGTCAACGGCCGCCACGGCAACCACGCCTTCGCCGAAGTGATGTACTTTGGTAACGGGCATGGGGAGCTGATCCCTGGTGTCCGGCCTCGTGCCGTAGGGTATGCCGGGAAAATCCTTGCCTGTGACGACCGCCTTTACACCTTTCAGCGCCTTTGCCTTGGTCGCGTCGATATTGAGAATCTTCGCATGGGCAAGAGGGCTCCTGAGGAGCTTTCCATACAGCATCCCGGGGGCTATCAGGTCTGCAGCGTATTTGGCACTGCCGGTCGCCTTTATGCGTCCATCTGTTCTTTCTACGGGTTTTCCGACTACTGAATATTCTGCCATATTCCTTTTCTCCTTTCTTGATCTAATACCAATTTGCCTTCATGCGTATACCTTCATTGTCGCTGCTTCCTCACAGGATGCTTCGCTAGCGCTATCGGCTCCTCACTGTCGCCCGGGGTACCCGGCCGAAGGCTGGGTCGTCCACTTGAATGCAAATTGCTATAATAACGGATGGCTATCCTCCACCAAGAGCCATGATCCGGATAGTGACCGTGTCTCCGTCCTTCAGGGAGGTTTCGAGCTCACGGTCGCACTTCTGATAGGGTAGACCGTTAATATCAACTTCCCAGTCATCGGGATCCAGAGCGCGCGCGCCGGGCTTCACATACTCTATCGGCGACGGTGAAGCCAGACGCTGCAGTTCCTCCAGCAGCTGGCGCAGGCTCATTTCGGCCCGATCAACCTCGATGTACTCACGGTCTTCCAGCCCCGGGACAACAAAATTGGATTTGACATGAATTTTCACGATTCACCTTATGCTTTTAAGGGGCTAAAACGGTCACAAAAGAATCATGGCGCCCACGCTAATTTCCCCTATTTATAACGAGAAACAGAACGTTGAGTCAAGTAAAATGTCATTTCGCATAGTGAAATGTTTTTCGTGCATTGAAGTGTTGCTACTTCTGCCCGGGAGTATTAATCTATAGCAGCAAATTCCAAAAGGAGAGCGTTCATGCCATACGAACAAGGCGTAATCAGGCCACCCAGCGAGGCCTCAAGCATCCTGGTCCGCGTCACCAGGAACTGTCCATGGAACCAGTGCATCTTTTGTCCCGCCTACAAGGGCACAAAATTCTCCAGGCGGTCCGCGGAGGAAGTAAAGAGTGATATCGACAATATGGTACTGGCCCACGGCCCTCACACACGCAGCATCAGCACAGCTTTTCTCCAGGACGCGGACAGTCTGATCCTCCCCACCGCCGACCTCCTGGAGATCTTGAACTATCTCAAGGCAAAGTTCCCCGGCCTGACCCGTGTGACAAGCTACGCCCGCGCGAACTCGATGAAACGCAAAACCGTTGAAGAATACAGGCAGCTCAAAGACGCGGGACTGACAAGGGTACACACGGGTATGGAGAGTGGATCTGCGCGCGTGCTAAAGCTGATACAGAAAGGAACAAGCCCCGAGGCCATGGTTGAAGGGGGCATACGCGTCAAGGAGTCCGGTATATCCCTTTCGGAATACATCATGCCCGGAGTCGGTGGGCGCGCGCTGAGCGACGAGCACGCCGTGGAGACAGCCAAGCTATTGAACGCCATCGGACCCGATTTCATCCGGGTGCGTACCTTTGCCATGCACCCACAATCTCCCATGCAGCGTATGGTGGAAGAAGGCACATTTGTGCCCATGGCCGACGATGAGATTGTCGGAGAGATCAGGCTGCTCGTCGCCACCCTCAGCGGGATGCACA
Organism: Syntrophobacterales bacterium; assembly: GCA_017881765.1. Classification (GTDB taxonomy): domain Bacteria; phylum Desulfobacterota; class Syntrophorhabdia; order Syntrophorhabdales; family WCHB1-27; genus JADGQN01. The sequence continues at coordinate 5,234 of JADGQN010000037.1, forward strand.
GCTATTTCTCGTGCGCTGATTTCGGCCTGAACCTCCTGATGCAGGTGGATGGCTATCTCGACGAGAAAAAGGATGCGATGCTCAAGGAACTTGACAGGTTCCTCGGTCTCAGCAAGGAGCAGAAGCAAATTTACTCTCTCCTTCGCCGCTCGTCACCAGGGGTTTCCTACCCCCTGGACGTTGTGGAGGATAAGAAGCTGATCAGCAAGGTCCTGCCGGAGATAAAGAACCTGGAGAGCAAAGGCCCCGATGGGTTCAACAGATACATCTGGATGCTCATGACGTACCAGTTGCCCCAGCCGCAAACCGAGCGTTGGACGTAATGGTGATACAAATTCCAAATCTCAATCTACAAACAATTTTTCAATATTCCAATTCGCTAATTGAGATAAGCGGGTGGCGCGTCACTCTTCTTGGAACATTTGATATTCGCTGATTTGATATTGTTTGAAATTTGGTGCTTGGAATTTGCGATTTGAAATATAGCCCCTCGTCCGGGCTATATTTCTTTCAAGAGGATGTTTTTTGGTGAGTTGGCCATTTCTTCGGCGATGGCTCTTACATAGAATGCGATCTTTTCATCATCCGAAGAGGTGAGACGAGCAGGGTTGAGCCCCTGGCGCTCATAGGCTTCCAGAGCGGACTGGATGGTCAATTTTTCAGTAGCCTGACCCGGCTGAAACGCCGTCTCATTGCCGTTCCTGGCAGTCTCAATCACAAGCCTCGCGTTGATCAGTTCATCAAGAAGCTGGCGTACGAAGCGAACGGGTATCTCGAGCGCCCCTGAGATTTCACTGGTGCAGAGCGGCCTGTCTCCCTGGATGAATCGCTTCACGAGGAGGTGGAGCACCTTCAAGGCAAGGATCTTTCTCGACGCGAAACTCAAGTACCCCAATTCCGGGTGAAAACCGTAGGTTTCGGAATCTTCGTCAGCGACAGCGACTTCCGCCCCGAAGAGTACGATCATCCAGCTCAACTGAAGCCAGGCCAGAAACAGGGGCATCGCAGCAAAGCTCCCGTAAATAGCGCCATGCCTTGACACACCAATCTGAAAGGAGATGTAGATCCATTCCACCAGCTGAAAGATGGTTCCCGTTGCCACACCTGCGAGAATGGCCGACCTCAGCCCGACCTTGGTGTTCGGTATAACGATGTAGTTCAGGACGAGAAGGATCCAGATAGAAAGATAGGGGAGGAATTTGAGCAGGAGGAGGATGTAGGGGCTCAAAGCCCCGAGAAGCTCGATTCTCTGCACGATCGCCTGTATCTTGCTGGCCACGACAACGTTGAGACTACTTGAAACGACGATGAGTATTGGCGCAATCACCATGATTGCGATGTAGTCGGTAAATTTTCTTACCAGGCTTCTCGCCTTCCTTACGCGCCATATCTCGTTGAACGCATCCTCGATGTTACCCAGGATTGAAATGGCCGTCCAGAGCAGGAGGATAACGCCGACGCCGGCAACCAGGCCGCCCTTCGTCGTCTCCAGCAGCCTGCCGGCAAAAAGGACCCACCTTTCCACCAAGTGGGGTGGCCAGTTGGCGCGCTCGGCCAGTTCTACAATTTGATGCTGGATAAATGTCTCCAGCCCAAAGCCCTTGGCAATACCGAAAACCAGGGCGAAGAGAGGCACTATCGAAAGAAGAGAGTAATAGGTAAGGGCCGATGCCCTGAGGAGACATTTATCCCTGAAGAATCCACGCAGGGCAAGGACAAGCACACGCAGGTCCTTGACCAGAAACGCCCTTATCGGGGAGAGATCCTTGAGACGGATTTCCCAGATACCGTGCGTGGCGAATTGGATCATAGCCGAGATCATCAACGCCCCCAGAAGTCCGTTCTACCCTACGCTAAGAGGAGCCCATTTCGTCTTACAGCATACCAGACTTTACGCTGAAACCCAACCGCATCCTTACAAACGGTTTGTCTGGTTTCTTGAATTTCTTTAGTTTAATTTAGTTTAATCGGATAAAGGATCAGTTCACGACTTGAGATAGTTCCGGATCTTGTGGAAGAGAGATTTTCTGATTTCTACTTTGAGGTAGAGGTCCCCTACAGGCTCTCCGGGAGCATTACGTCCGCCACCCCTGAGACGCATGATCTGGCCATCCCGTATTCCCGCCGGCACGGTGACAACAAATTCCTTCGAATCAGTTGTGTCGCGATATGTTACCCGACCCCCCTCCTCCGCCAGCTTGGGGTCGAGAGGCAAAATAGCGTACCGATCGGCCTCGCTCGGGCTGGCACCCAGCCCAACCATCCTTCTCACGGCATAGCCGGCCAATTTCACGAGAACCCTTGAGAGGCCTGATGGCTGAGGCAACTCCTGATCAGTCCGCGGCTCCCTGCCGGGACCAAAGATGATTACTTTGCCGAAAACGCCCGGCCTGCGAAATTCAAAGGTCCGGTATCCGTGCCCGTACGCCTGTGAAAATATTTCTTCAAAACCTCTGAAGCCAAACGCCCTTGCCATTTCCTCAAAGACCTGATTGATATCGGAACCACGGAATATGTCATTGTCGGAATAGTCACGTCTGAACCGATCGTGCGCAGACGGACCATACTCCTGCCTCAAACGGTCGTAGCGCCCCCGTTTATCATCGTCTGAAAGCACTGCGTATGCTTCATTGATTTCTTTCATCCTCTCAACGGCCCATGCGTTTCCGGGATTTCTGTCAGGATGGTACTCGAACGCGAGTCTCCGATAGGCCTCTTTGATGCTCTGGAAAGAAGCGTCTCGTGTCACTCCGAGAATCTCATAGTACTCTTTCCGTTCCATCTCCTGGCCCTACCTTGACGGTTTCGATAACTGTCCGGCACACATGTTCAGCGAAGACCTCAACAAACGATTCTACCAAACTGGGAGAGAAAGTCAATGAGCCACATGGATATTTCCCCTCAGACCAGACGCTTAAGCCCGGTGGCTACGCGCCGAGAGAGCAAAGGCATGCAGAGTAGTATGCAGTTATTAAGAGACGGGGGTCATGCTACGAGAGACGACGGGAGAGTCATAGCTACTCCGGAAGTCAGCTCATCCATCAGTGATTTGACACTCAGGACGCTGTCAACCTTGTAACCATTTGCGCCTACCGTGTAGAGCGGCTCCTCGGAGAACGGGTTATAACCCGCGGAGCTCAACAGGCCATTACAAATACAAAAAGTACTCTTGTTATCACTCCTGGCAGGGCACCGGGAGAAGACGCCTTCCTTGTTCCTGGAAAGTATATATCCCTTGTCGCAGTGGGGCTCTCTTTTACTTTCGAGGGCCGAACGGTACATGGGCGAATTCTTGATCACCATAAAAGGCATCCCGCAGGGAGAACCAGGTTCCCGTGCAACCAGTATGTCTTCTTTCCTCGCATCGACAACCGCCTGTTTATATTTCGACGAGGCGCTACTTTCGTCCGTCGCAAGAAAGCGAGTCCCCATCTGCACGCCATCGGCTCCGAGCCGTAAGAACTTTGCGATATCTTCGTGCGTGTATCTGCCGCCTGCCACGATAACAGGGAAGCCACCGTACTTAAGCGACATCTCCTTAACCGGGAAAAAGAGATTTTCAAGCCTATTGGATGCGAGGTATATCTGATCGAAGGCGAACCCCAGATGGCCGCCTGCAAGCGGCCCTTCAAGCACGACAGCGTCAGGCCGGTAACTCATGCGTTCCCACTTCTTACATATCAACTCCAGGGCCCTGGCCGACGATACAACAGGAACGAGGGCGGTGTCACCAGGGTTTTTGATACCCGGAAGATGGAGCGGCAATCCTCCACCGGAGATGATGATATCTGCTCCGGCGTCGATAGCACCCTTCACCGAACTGTCATAGTCATGTGCCAGCGCAACCATGATATTTATTCCCGCAATGCCGCCTTCGGCCTTGGCGAGTGAGACTTCTTCAAACGTGGCCTCATACGTATTGAGCGGTCTGCCGTTTCGCTTTGACAGGAGCCTGTCGAGACAGGCACTCGACACAATACCAATTCCGCCCTCTTTCGCAACGGCGCTGGCAAGAGGGGATAGTGAGACGCCGATACCCATCCCGCCTTGAATGATGGGCACCTTGGCTGTTTTTCCTTTTATCTTAAGTGGTGGTAAAGACTGGTCAAACACATGGACTCCTTCGACAAAATCAGCGCTCTCAGGAAATCCAAACCAACTCCTAAGGAGTCCCTGGCAACTGCCTTAAGTATCTCATGTTATGGTACCATTTAGCAAGCAAAATATTTCTCTCTCGTCTATCTGGTCTATTTAGTCTATCTAGTCTTCCGCCCTGTCTGTTCTCCCGGTGGTTCGGTTTCCGGAAACAAACTGACTAGATAGACCAGATGACCGATTTCCGTCTGTCGGACGCGGGCTCATCTGTTTGTGAGTAGTAATAATGACCTGAGATGGTCCATATCACGACGAACCACCACTGAGAGCTTGCCCGTAGAAAGCAGTTCTCTCTCCAGCGCACCACCCCTATCCCGTTCCACGAAAAAGACCTGATCTCCTTTCCGGAGGATCTCCTTGACCCGCTCCAGGCTGTCTATTTCCTCAACGAAGCGCCCCGTGTAGAAAGGAATCGCGCCCCTGAGGCTCTCGTCTGCCTGATAGGCGTAAAGAGGTCTTTCTTTCCCTATCACCGCCTTGACCTGCTCGCAGAAAGGTGCGACGCTTCGGTATTGATCAACCATCGGTACCAGCGCAGTCAGTACCAGCACCAACAGCGCAAAGATCGTCAGCCCATTGGTCACCCAGAAACCCTTCACCTTGCCGCGCAGGAGAAACCAGAGCGCAAGGAGTGACGGCATCACGGCCACCACGGACAACACAATGATGGTGGCAGGTACGCCGTGCGAAGCGCCCGGAATACCTTCCTCCGCAAAATGAATGTAGAGAGGCGCCGCCGCCACACCGACCGCAAGCGGAAAAAGCCCGAGAACCCACATGAAGAACTTCTCCACCTTTCGAACGGTCGTGGACGTCGAGATAAAATCAATACAGAACGCGGTCAGCATCGATAAAGGGGCAAACAGAGGCAGCGTATAGAGCAACCTCTTGCCGGACGCAAGGCTTAGAAAAATGAAGCCGCAAAAGAACCAGCACTTCGCAAAAAGGAGCCCTCTGCCTGATGTTGCCGGAAGCTCCTTCACTCCTGAAAAGGACCGGTACAAGACCGGCAGAATCAAGATAATCCACGGAAGAAAGCCCGGAGGAAAATCCGAGAGGTAGAAATAGAAGGGCTGTGTGTGGCCGAGTGCTCCGGGCCGTATGAATCGGTTGAGATGATTCTCCACGAGCACCACTCTCAGATGCTCTGCTCCGCCCTGATGCCACAGCGCCAAAAACCAGGGCGATACCAACGCGACGAAGATGAGAAAGCCCAGCCAGATATACATCCTCAGTATTTCTTTCAGGTTCCTTTCGAATACAAGGAAGGCAGCTATCCCGAGGCCGGGGATAGCCACCCCGACGAACCCCTTCGAATAAAAGGCAAGAGTACAGGATAGGTAGAGCAGACTGTAGTACAGGAGTTTCTTCCTGCCCTCTTCGGAAGAGTATCCGGCCATGAAGAAGGTCATGGCCCAAACGACAAAGCAGGTTAGAGCGCTGTCGACCAGCACCCAGTGGCCCACCTGGAAATATTCAAAACTCGTGGCCATGACGAAAGCTGAAAGAAAGCCGGCTCTCGGACCGAAGAGCATGGTTCCGAGAAAAAAAAGTGCGATGGCGCCCCCCATAGCAAAGAGGGCAGACGGGACTCTCGCAACGCGATCCGACACCCCGAAAATCTTGAATGTCGCCGCCAGTGCTGCATAGTACAGGGGTGGCTGCTCGAGAAAAGGTTTCTGGTTGAGAGTCGGAACAGCCAGGTTGCCTGTGAGCGCCATTTCACGGCCGATCTCCGCCACCCTTGGCTCGTCGGTCCCCCAGAACCCGTGGTTGGAAATCCCGAGCCAGCAGAGCGGTGTAAGGATTACCATGAGAAGTAAGAAGTAGCGTAGTTTCTGATTATAGTGCCAGGTCGTATTCATTTGCAGACCGAGGCGACGACGAGGAGCCGACGCAGGCGTACTACAAGTACGTCAAGGAGAGCGACGAGGAGACAACGAAGGTATGCGAATGAATACGACCTGGCACTACTCATCGAGGAACTTGATTACCTCGCCGGCTGGTATGGGCCGGACCCGGCCACCTTCGTTCATGTCACGCACTTTTCCCGCTTCGATATAGGCTTCGTCCGTGTACCCGCGCTGTTCCCAGAATCCCGGGACGTAATGGTCGGATAGCTCGATCCTGACGACGCTCTTGGCCGATTTGTATCCCCACAGATACGGACAGAAGATCCGCACAGGACCGCCGTAATCTTCCTCAAGATAATCTCCGTCAAACTCGTACGCGAGGAGCATCCTTTCTTTGAGAGCAACAGCGATGGGAATAGCGGTATCGTAAACCTCACGTATCGACCAGAAACGGACATAGCCCACGTGAGGTTCGGCACCCACCAGTCCCATGATATCGGCGAGCTTCACCCCGCCCCAGCGGCCGCGCACTGAAAATCTTGTAACGCTGGTCAGGCGGGCGTCGGCAACCCTTTTCGGCATTGCGCAGAGCTCCTGCCAGCTGAAGGTTGTTGGTCTCTTACAGAGCCCACCTACTTCGATTTTCCAGCCCTCACGGTCCAGCTTACCGGGATGCCCTTCCGCCCAGAATACCGGCGTGCGCAACTCCTTTAGCCTGCTCATTCGTTGCTACCCCCTGTCGGACAACCCTGCCCCGTGGATCACGAGAAGAGCCAGTGTGCCTTCAGAATGCAGTGGCGTCTCACTTCCTGATATACTTGAGCGACAGCCAGACGAGAACCGCGGAAAAAATGAGTTTCAGGTATAGGTCGGGAAGTAGGTTGGCTGCCGTTCCCCCCAGATAGCCACCGACCACCGCGCCGACAACAAGGCCAGGTACGAGATCAACCTGAACATTGCCGAGCCTGTAATGGGTCAGGGCCCCGCTGATACTGACAGGGACCATGGCAAGAAGCGACGTGCCCTGCGCCAGATGCTGGGACATGCCCGCCAGTATCACCATAGGGGGTATCATCACGGTCCCGCCGCCCACGCCCATCATTCCCGACAGAAAGCCTGTCGCCGCCCCCGTCGAAAGAAAGATCAAAAGGCTCACCCAGAAACTCGGCGCGTGGTCAGCGCCCGGGATCAGAGCCTTTACGATAACCAACACTGAAACAACCACCAGAAAAAACCCAAAGGCCTTCTTCAACTTTTTCTCCGGCAGGGAATGAGCATACAGCGCGCCTAACCGTGCAGTAAGGATAGCGCCGACAGCGAGTACCGCGGCAATCTTCCAGTCAACTGCTCCATGGAGGAAGTAGGTCCCGGCCCCCACAAGAGCAGTAAAAATAATGGCCGCAAGGCTGGTGCCGTGGGCCTTGTGCTGAGTCAATTTAGCGAACCCCGTCATAAGCGGTATCATGACGGCCCCTCCGCCAAAGCCGACAAGACCCCCGAAGCAACCGCCAAGCAGACCTATGACAAAGCCGTGAAACCCTTTCAGATGCTGCCCTTTTCTGCTATGTTAGTGGGGCTCGCGTCGCCCCCTCCACCGGCAAAGCCGTCGGAGCCTCCCCCTCTCACTCGCTGTGCTCGCTAGATAGATTTCCACGAGAGAGGGGCTGGCCCGTGGAAATCTATTCTTTATAAGGCGGTATGATGCCTTTTTCCATAAGGAGACCTACCTCGTCCCTGGCGCGTCTTATCTTGCTTTCGGCGATGGTGAAAAGCTCCTTTTCGCTCAGTTTCAAGCGGGCCACGCCTTGTTCCATGGCCTTCTTTGCCACAGCCACCGCCTCTCTGGGAAAGACCTCCCACTGATCCATGGTCGGCATTATATAGTCATCACGCAGCCCTTTGTCCTCCGCGCACTTCGCCAGCTCGTACGCAGCCGCGATGCACATCTCATCGGTGATGGTCGTGGCCATGACGTCCAGCGTTCCACGGAAAATTGCGGGGAATCCGATGGAGTTGTTCACCTGGTTGGGGAAATCACTCCTTCCGGTCGCGACCACCCGGGCGCCTGCTTCTTTGGCGTCCCACGGCCACATCTCCGGGATCGGATTGGCGCAAACCATCACCACCGCATCATCGGCCATTCCTGAGACCCACGATTTTTGAATGGTGTCGGGACCCTGTTTCGACAGCGCAATCACGACATCCTGCCCCTTCATCGCCTCCTCGATGCCGCCGTCCCTGTTCTCGGCATTGGTGATCTGCGCGAATTCGCGCTTCTCCTTATGCGCAGGGGTGATGTCATCCCGCTTCCGGTTCAGTATGCCCTTGCTGTCCACCACGATCAGCTTCTTCGGATCGACCCCGGCTTTGATCATGATCTTGGTAATACAGACGTTCGCGGCGCCGATACCGATCATGGTGATCTTCGCTTCGTTTATCTTTTTGTTCACGACCTTCAATGCGTTGACGAGGGCGGCCAGGGTGACCGCAGCTGTTCCCTGCTGGTCATCGTGCCAGACGGGTATGGTTGCCTCGGCCCTCAGCTTGTCGAGTATGTAGAAACACTGCGGGTTCTCGATATCCTCGAGGTTGATGCCGCCGAAGGAAGGCTGCAGAAGCTTGACCGTGCGGATAAACTCGTCAGGGTCTCTTGTATCAAGGCATATCGGGAAGGCATCGACACCGCCCAGGTACTTGAAGAGCAGAGCCTTGCCTTCCATAACCGGCATCGCAGCCAAAGGGCCGATGTTGCCCAGGCCGAGAACCCTGGTGCCATTGGTGACGATCCCGATCATGTTCGCCCTGTTAGTAAATTCAAACGCTTTCTCGGGATTCTTCTGGATCTCTTTGCATGCTTCAGCAACGCCCGGCGTGTACCAGATGGCAAAGTCGTTGACATCTCTGATAACACATTTAGGGACGATCTCTATCTTCCCCTTATAGAACGGATGCATTTTCATGGAATCCTGCGCCGGTTTCTTTGCCTTCTCCAGCAGTTCTTCCGTTGTCACCTTTCGTTCGCTCATGGCCCCTCCTTGCCTCAAGTTTATTGAAACAATTATTTTACTCTTCTAATTCCCTCTTTCCCGCAGGATTATAACACGGAATTTTTTTCACGACCAGCTTTTGTGCGGCCCCGGAATATTGTTCAATAGTTTGTCGATAGTTTGGCTTGACAAACTTAATGAGGGTACGCTACGATGTCACCGTATCATCCAATGGTCTGATGACTGTACGACCATAACCTATTGATACGATTAGCGTTCATGGAACTAAGCGTTGATTTAAAAGTAGCTGAAGCCTACGCGGACGATGTCGGCAAGGGCTATGCGCGCCTTGACCCGGAGGACATGAAATCCCTGGGCGCCGTCCTCGGCGATGTCGTTGAGATCACCGGCGAGAAGACGACCGTGGCCCGCATCACCGGGACCCTGCCGGAATTTCGCGGCAAGAGGGTGATCCAGTTCGATGGTATTACCCGGGAAAATGCCAAAGCGAACGTCGGGGGTACGGTCAAGGTCAGGAAGATGCCACGCAAAACCGCCACCACCGTCATAGTCACCCCCGTCGACGTTGCAGCCGCCCTGCCTGAAGAGAACGAATTGGACCAGTTCTCCCGACTCCTGCAGGGGCTTTCGGTCATCGTGGGGGACAAGATCGATCTCCCTTTTCTTGGCGGCAAAGAACGGCTCTTCTTAGTGGAGGGTACCGCGCCCGGCGGCGGGGTGATCATTAATTTTAAGACAAGCTTCATTCTCAAGAAACCGGATTTCTCGCTGGAGCCATCCTCCCGTGTTTCCTATGAGGACATAGGGGGCCTCAAAGACCAGTTGAGACTTGTCCGCGAAATGGTGGAGCTGCCGCTGCGTTATGCGGATGTGTTCGAAAAACTCGGGATTGAAGCACCAAAAGGGGTATTGCTGTATGGTCCGCCCGGGACGGGAAAAACCCTGATCGCACGCGCGATAGCAAGCGAAACGAAACTCCACTTCATCAGGGTCAACGGGCCGGAGATCATCCACAAATTCTACGGCGAAAGTGAGGCTCGGCTGCGGGAAATCTTCGAGGAAGCGACCCGCGAGGCGCCAAGTGTCATTTTTATCGACGAGATAGATGCCATTGCTCCCAAGCGGGCGGAGGTGCTGGGAGATGTCGAGAAACGGGTGGTAGCGCAGTTGCTGGCCCTGATGGACGGCATGGTCTCCCGCGGCAACGTGGTCGTTATCGGTGCGACCAACATGCCGGAGATCATAGACCCTGCCTTGCGCCGGCCCGGCCGCTTTGACCGAGAGATAGTCATCCCCGTTCCTAACGTTGATGGAAGGCGTGCCATCCTGCGCATACATAGCCGTCGCATGCCGCTGGCGCCCGACGTCGACCTTGACCGGCTTGCGGCTGTCACCCATGCCTTTGTCGGCGCCGATCTGGAAGTGCTCTGTAAAGAGGCGGGTATGGTTGCGTTGAGGCGTTATCTCTCCGCTGAAGGAGAGAACCATCTGCGCGACATACTGGCTACGGGTGATCACCTCCAGATTACGATGGATGATTTTCTGACCGGTTTACGGGAAGTAGAACCGACTGCGACCCGCGAGGTGTACACGGAGAGGTCCACGGTGAGTTGGGGTGATGTTGGCGGCCTGACCTACATCAAAGAGGCGCTTACGGCAATCGTCGACTGGCCCACAAAATATCCTCACTTTTTTGCCTCAGCTAACGTGATGCCCCCGAAGGGGATCCTCTTTACAGGTCCGTCCGGCACGGGCAAGACCTTGATGGCGAAAGCGCTGGCCGGGGAAACCGGTCTTAATTTCATCTCGGTCAGCGTACCCATCCTTTTCTCCAAATGGCTCGGCGAGTCGGAGAGGGCCCTTCACGAGATTTTCAAAAAAGCGAAGCAATCGGCGCCCTGCATACTCTTCTTCGATGAGATCGACTCTCTGGGCTTCTCTCGAACGGTAACAAGTGAAGGAGGGGCTGTCGCGGAACGGATGGTCAGCCAGTTCTTCAACGAGCTCGACAACCTGAGCGATATTTCGCAAGTAATTGTACTCGGCGCAACAAACAGGGAGGAAGTGCTTGATCCCGCCTTGACGCATGCGGGGCGGCTGGATTATAGACTGCGCTTTGCCCCGCCGACCGAAGCAGAACGGCTGGAGATATTCCGGATCCACACCAGAGCGAGGCCGCTCGACCGTGCCGTGAATCTAGTTGAGCTGGCCGGACTGACGGAGGGAATGGTCGGTTCCGAAATCGCATCGATCTGCAGGAATGCGGCAATGATGGCCATCGCTGGAATGATCAATGGCCCGATCAAAGGGCAATCAGGTGAGCTTCTGATCAGCCCTAGCCTTTTTAAAGAAGCAATTGAGAGGGCCCAGGCAAAAGAGGGAGTTTCCATATGTTAAGGGCAATGAAAGCGGTCAAAAAGAAGCGGGCTTACGAGGACATTGTCGAACAGATCCGGAGTGTCATCGAAAAGGGGAAACTGAACCGCGGCGATCAGCTCCCTAACGAGAAAGATTTATCTGAGGCCTTCAACGTCTCCCGTTCAACCGTCCGTGAGGCAATCCTGTCGCTGGAGACCATGCAGTTGGTCGACAGGCGCCAGGGGGATGGAACGTACGTGATCGCCTCGAGCGAGGAGGCCCTTATCAGACCCTTGGCCATGGCGCTTTTCCAGGAAAAGGACGATATCATCAATGTCTTTGCTTTGAGGAAAATCATCGAGCCCGAGGTGGCCCAGCTCGCTTCGAAACATGCAACTCCGGAAGCGATTTCCCTGCTGGAAAAAATCATCAGCGACCAGGAGAACGAGTTGGCAGAGGGGGGAACCCCTTTCCGCAGTGACTCTGATTTTCATCAAATACTGGCCAGGATGACGGGGAATAAGGTTCTAGAGCGTCTCCTCTTCGCTCTTGTCGGCCTTCTCGGCAAGACCCGCGAGAAGTACCTTCAGACGGAGGAGAGAAGGCAGGAGTCGATTACAGGCCATCGGATAATCCTGGCCGCTATCAAGAGTGGCCGGGGCACCGCAGCGAGGAGGGCCATGGTGCGCCATCTTGAGGGAGTTGAAAAGACCCTATTTAAAAAGAAAGGAGGAGGTGAAAAGATTCAAAGTGGGAACGGCAAAGCAAAGTTTTAGTCTTATACCGATTTGCATTCAAGATGAACGACCCAGCCTCCGGCCGGGTACCCCGGGCGGCAGCGAGGAACCGACGAAGGCGTACCTTGGGGTACGTCGAGGAGAGCGACGCAGCGACAACGAAGGTATTCGCTTGAAGGCGAATCGGTATTACAGGTCAGATGAACTGATCAACTCATTATGAAGGAGGTATCTGTTTATGGGTAAAATGACCGAAATAACGGTTTGGACAAGGGGCGTGGTGATGGACAAGGAAGCCCGTGACGTCGCCAATGCCTTTGCCGAAGCGGCCAAGATGGAGGGCAAGTTCGTGCAGTCCTTCGATAACTACGAGGACCTGCCGGACCGCGTGGGCGTGACGACCAGGAAATATGCGCGGATCAGCGACGAAGAGATCGAGATGAAGTATTTATACACCAATGCACATCCCGATGTCGTCGTCGTCGTTGAGCCCACCATTGTGAAAGGCATCAACATACTGAAGGGAATGCCTGAAGGCGGTCTCCTTCTGATCAACACCAATCGGCCGATCGACTATATGCTCCAGTTTATCCCCAATGCCGACATATTGGGCTGCGTAGCCACGATTGATGCCGACGGGATATCAGGGATTCGCACGGTCGACTTCTCCGGGTCTGAGGGCGGCGTCGATACCGCGGGTATCGGTGCAGGTGTGGCCGCGCCCATCCTCGGTGCGTTGGCACGGGTGACAGGCCTGGCAAAAAAAGAGAACCTGGCGAAGATCGTAAGCGACGTGGCCGCCATGGAGCGCGGCTACAATGAAGTGAAACTTGAGAAGTTTCGCAGATCCCGCGTCGAATACTCATGGGGATCGTAGAAAAAAATGGAGCGCAATACCGCTCAATTCTGAGAAAGGAGAGAGACTATGGCTATGAAGATACCAAAGGATAGAGAAGTACCGTTCGGAGCGATCACTCCTGCTCCCGTGACACAGCAGGATCTTTTCATAACGTCAAACTGGCGGATCGTCCGTCCGATAATCGATCACGAAAAGTGCACCCGTTGCTTCACCTGTTATGCCGCATGTCCCGATTCATGCTGGTCTTATAACGAGAAGGAAGACAAGATGGAATGGAACTGGAAGTTCTGCAAGGGTTGCCAGATCTGTATCCACGAGTGCCCGGCTGATGCAATTTCAGCGGCCCCCGAGCTCGATTTCCCGGACGGGGTCGTGCGTTTGGAAAAACCATTTTAAGGAGGAGAGATTATGGCTCAAGAAAAGATGCTCAGCGGCTGCGCAGCAGCAGCACAGGGAGCTAAATTTGCAGAAATAGAGGTCACTGCTTCATTTCCGATCCGCCCCTATACCGCAATTATGATGGAGCTTGCCAAAATGGTGGCGAACGGCGAACTGGATTGCGAGTTTATACACGGCGAAGGCGAGCATGCCCAGGTTTCCATCGTTTTAGGAGCTTCCGCTTGCGGCGCCCGTGCTTACACGGGAAGCTCAGGCGTTGGTGTCACCTATGCCTTCGAGGTCTACAGCCCGGCGGCAGGCGGCCGTTATCCGCTCCAGATGGCCATCGCGGACAGGACCCTCGATCCCCCGGGAGACTTCGGCTCGGAACATACGGATGCCATGTCTGCCAGGGACCAGGGCTGGTTAATGGGTTGGGCGGCAACGCCACAGGAAGTATTCGACAACACACTGATCAATTTCCGCGTCGGTGAAGATCCCCGCGTAATGCTTCCACAGTTTGTGTGCCAGGATGGCTATTTCCTGTCCCACATTCCCGACAAGGTTATTCTTCCTGAACTGGCACAGGTGCGCGAGTTCCTGCCGCCGTATGCCGCGCCCCACCCGTTGAGCCCCACGTGCCCGGTATCGCACGGACCGCAGATCAGGCCGGATCAGGGAGCGCCGATGGATGCCCAGCGGGCGATGACTTTTCTGGAAGTCCCCAAGGTAATAGAAGAGGCCATCGCAGATTACAATAAAATTTTCGGACGGAATCTGGACCCGTGGCTGGAAAAATTTATGATGGACGATGCAGAAGTTGCGTTTTTCATCCAAGGTGCCCATGCCAATACCTGTAAATCAGCTATCCGCCACCTGAGAGCGGAGGGGCTGAAAGTGGGGATGGTGAGACCGCGCTGGATCAGACCGTGGCCCACGCAGCAGATAGCGGAGGCGATGGCCCATGTGAAAGCGCTTGCCTGCGTTGAAACCAGCACCTCTTACGGCGGCGCAACGAGGGGCGGGAACCTGATTCATGAGGTGAGCGCAAGCCTCT
>JADGQN010000254.1 GCA_017881765.1 Syntrophobacterales bacterium
CCATGCCCTGCTTTACCTCATCGTTTCTTTGCTCTCTGTGGCATTGATCTTCTTCATTCTCGGGGCACACTTTGCGGCAGCGCTCGAGGTAATCGTTTATGCCGGGGCAATTATGGTGCTCTTTGTCTTCGTCATCATGATGCTCAACCTGGGACCCATGGCGGTCGAGCAGGAGAGACAGTGGGTACGTCCACACACATGGATGGGGCCGTCGATCCTCACGGGCATTCTCGGTGCGGAGCTGGTCTGGGTGCTGGCAAGCGGGGCGAGTAAGGTCTCGGGAGTCGCGGAAATCACCCCGAAAGAGGTGGGTATCGCCCTCTTCGGTCCTTACGTGCTGGGCGTCGAAATGGCTTCGATGCTGCTGCTTGCAGGGCTCGTCGGTGCGCATCACCTCGGCCGTCGCGGCGCGCCTTCCGAACCTGCGGCCATAGATTCCCCCGGGCAAGCCCATGGGAATCTATCTAGCGAGCACAGCGAGCGAGAGGGGAAGGCCGGGTACCCGCGTGCGGGTGGGGCTCTGCCGGCGGAGGGGGCGACGCGAGCCCCAATAACAGCACGGAAAGGAAACGGCTGATGGGACAGATACCAACAGAGCAGGGGCTTATCCTGGCGGGGCTTCTTTTTATCCTCGGCCTCGTTGGCCTCCTCGTCCGGCGTAACATCATCTTCATGCTGCTCGCCCTGGAAATCATGCTGAATGCCGCGGGACTGGCCTTCGTCGTGGCCGGTGCGCGCTGGAATCAACCGGATGGGCAGGTCATGTTTATTTTTGTCCTGACCATGGCGGCCGCGGAGGTGTCGGTTGGGCTTGCGCTGGTGCTTCAACTGTATCAGAAATTCAAGACCCTTGATGTCGATGCTGCAAGCGAATTGAGAGATTGATATGCTTGAGCTTCTTTGGTTGATACCTGCCTTGCCTTATGCCGGATTTGCCGTCCTGGCCGTCGCGGGCGGCCGGCTTTCCCGGTCGGTTACGGCAAGTCTCGGAGTGATCCCGGTGGGTCTTTCGGCAGCGGTAGCGCTCCTTGTAGGTATTGAGTTCATCTGGTTCTGGCCCGAGAACACCTACGCCCAACTGCTCTGGACGTGGATCGCCGTGGGCCGGTTCACCCCGACTATCGGCTTCTACCTGGACGCCCTGTCATTGGTCATGATACTGGTGGTCACCGTCATCGGCTTTCTGATCCTTCTCTATTCCGTCGGATTCATGATGCGGAGCGAGGGGTACAGCCGCTTTTTCGCGTACATGAACCTTTTCGTCGCCTCGATGCTCACTCTCGTCATGGCCGATAATCTGCTCCTTCTCTACCTCGGATGGGAGGGTGTCGGTCTTTGCAGCTACCTGCTCATAGGCTTTTGGTACAATGATCCCGCAAATGGACGCGCCGCCATCAAGGCATTCCTCGTCACCCGTGTCGGCGATGCTTCCATGGCTGTTGGCCTCTTTCTCATTTTCGTCAGTCTGGGCACGCTCCAGATACAGGAGATCATGCAAAAGGCCGAAATACAGTGGGCCATCGGGTCCGGCATAGCAATAGCCGCTTCCGCATTGCTCCTGGGAGGGGCGCTCGGCAAGTCGGCCCAACTGCCGCTGCAGACGTGGCTCCCCGACGCCATGGCGGGACCCACTCCCGTGAGCGCCCTTATCCACGCCGCGACCATGGTAACCGCCGGGGTTTATCTGATAGCCAGAACGCACGTGCTTTTTACACTCGCGCCGCCCGTACTCACAGCCGTCGCCGTGATAGGAGCAATAACACTGCTCATTGCCGGGCTCAGCGCGCTCACCCAGCACGACATCAAGCGAGCCCTCGCCTATTCCACGATGAGCCAGGTCGGCTACATGTTCCTCGCCCTGGGCGTCGGTGCCTGGTCTGCCGCCATCTTTCACTTTGTGACGCATGCCTGTTTCAAGGCGTTGCTCTTTCTTGCTGCCGGGGTAGTCATCCAGGGGCTGAATGAGGAACATAACATGTTCAAGATGGGGGGGTTGAGACGGGTAATCCCCGGGACCTTCTGGGCCTTCATCGTGGGTGCTGCGTCCCTGTCAGCCCTGCCGCTCGTGACTGCCGGCTTTTACAGCAAGGATCTGATCCTCATGGAAGCGTGGTCGTCACAAGCCGGCAATGGGTGGCTCTGGCTGGCAGGATTAATAGGAACCCTTCTTACATCGGTCTACGCCTTCCGCATGGTCTTCCTGACCTTCTTTGGAGAAGCAAAGACTGAGTTCCACAAGAGGGCTGATATCACCATGAAGATCCCCCTGGCGATCCTGGCTCTGCTCTCAATCGTGGCCGGCTTTATAGAGACACCTCAGGGCCTCGGCAATATGACGCTTTTCTCCGACTTCATGGAGACCGCCCTGCCCGCTCTCCCCACGCTGCCGACCGGCTCTCTCACGGTAATAGCAAAGATCGCGGTCCCTATCATTTCCCTCATAGGGCTCTACCTCGCATATCTGCTCTTTGTGCGGAGGCCCGGCTGGGTCAGGCGCGCCACGGAGACACCCGTGGGATCGCTGCTCCACGCTTACTGGCTTTCCGGATGGGGTTTTGACTGGCTCTATTCCCGCCTCATCGTGAGGCCCTTTGTCCGCATGGCCGATTGGAACAGGCAGGATGCGATCGATCTCGTCTATGATGCCGTTGCGGGGATATGCATGGTTTCTTCCGACGCACTGGCACTGACCCAAACAGGAAAGATACGCTGGTACGCCGCGGCAATAACCGTTGGTGTGCTGATATTCATAGCCATAGTGGTGCTCGGATGATGCTCGTCTGGCTGATACTCATACCTCTGGTCGGAGGGGTGCTGGCATGGCTCTTCGACCGTGCGGGAAACCGTTGGCCACGCTGGATCTCGCTTTTTGCCTTTGGCATCGATCTCGCGTTGGTGCTGCTGCTCTGGGTAGAGCACCCCGGCGAAGTTGACCTCACGGCCAACCGCGCGTGGTTTGCCGAAATTCAGGTACCATGGATCAGCAGTATGGGCATCACCATTCACCTGGCGATTGACGGGATAAGCCTGCTTCTTGTGATGCTCTCTTGCTTTCTCGGAATCATGGCAACCATCGCCTCGTGGACAGAAATACGGGAGCGGGTAGGTCTCTTCCACTTCAACCTGACATGGACAGTCGCAGGTATAATCGGGGTCTTTCTCTCCCTCGACCTCTTCCTTTTCTATTTCTTCTGGGAGCTGATGCTCATCCCCATGTACTTCCTCATTGCTCTCTGGGGTCACGAGAACCGCTCCTACGCTTCCGTCAAGTTTTTCCTGTTCACGCAGGTAGGCGGTCTGGCGATGCTCCTTGGCATCCTGGGCATATACTTCGTCCACGGCAGGCAAACAGGCATCTATACCTTCGATTATTCAGAGCTGCTCGGCACGAGGATGAGCCCGAATACAGCCCTGCTCCTTATGCTCAGCTTTCTGGCTGCCTTTCTCGTCAAACTGCCCGCCCTGCCCTTCCATGCGTGGCTTCCTGATGCACACACCGAAGCGCCGACGGGAGGAAGCGTGATTCTTGCCGGACTATTGCTCAAGACGGGCGCTTACGGGATCCTGCGGTTCGCGGTCCCGCTATTCCCGGGGGCCGCACTTCAGATTGCGCCATGGGCGATGATGGTCGGCGTAATCGGCATTCTTTACGGGGCCGTGCTCGCCTTTGCTCAGACTGACCTGAAACGACTGGTGGCTTATACGAGTGTCAGCCACATGGGCTTTGTGCTTCTCGGCATATTCGCCTGGAACGAGCTTGCGCTGCAGGGCGTGATCATCCAGATGCTCTGCCACGGGATCAGTGCGGGCGCTCTTTTTATGTTGGTGGGATCTTTGCAGGAACGGCTCCGCACACGGGACACACGGCGCATGGGCGGTTTGTGGCCGGTCGCGCCGCGCACGGGCGGAGCCATGCTTTTCTTTGCCCTTGCCTCACTTGGGCTGCCGGGTATGGGCAACTTTGTTGGTGAGTTTTTGGTGCTGCTAGGGACATACAGGGTAAGCATCCTCCTGACGGTGATAGCGGCCGGCGGCTTTATCGTCTCGACGGTTTACGCGTTGTGGATGATCCAGCGGGCCTTGTACGGTCCGAATGAGGAGGGCTGGCGGATCCCCGACCTTTCCATGAGAGAAGTCGGGGCTATGACGGCGATGGTCCTTGCGATCCTCTGGCTGGGGCTCTACCCGAGACCCTTTATTCATACCGCCGGACATGGCCTCGACCAGATACAGAAGATCGTCCGGCAGGCCCGGGCAGACAGAACTATTATGCCTCCAATCGAGTCAGCGAGGGTGCGATGAGCATTCCTCTGATGCCGATACTACCACTCATTGTGGTGAGCGCTACTTCCGTGGTGATCATGCTCGTTGTGGCCTGTTACCGGGATCACCGCTTGACGCACGTTCTGACGCTCACCGGATTAGCTCTGGCCTTCGCTACGCTTCCTGCCATCTCGTCACAAGTGCCGGCCCAGGTGACCCCACTCTTCTTGATTGATGGTTATGCGCTTTTCTATTCGGGTCTCATCCTTTTGTCCGCGCTCGTTGTGGCCCTGCTTTCATACGACTATTTGGAAGGCCGGCGGGAAGATCCGGCCGAGTATTACATACTCCTGCTCATCGCCACACTCGGTTCGATGGTCCTTGTTGCCGCGAGCCATTTTGCATCGTTTTTCCTGGGGCTCGAAGTCCTGAGCATCTCCCTCTATGCGCTGATCGCCTACGACCGGCGTCCGCTGATGGCCGAAGCCGCGGTGAAGTATCTTGTCCTCGCAGCCGCGTCCGCGTCCTTTCTCCTTTTCGGCATGGCCCTGGTCTATGCCCAGCTCGGGACGATGAGCTTTTCTGAGATCGCATCGAAGCTCGCTTCCGCCGGCGCGACTGATCTGGTTTGTGTGGTCGCCACGGTCATGATTATCGTCGGTATCGGCTTCAAGCTCGCCCTTGTGCCGTTTCACATGTGGACACCTGATGTCTACCAGGGCGCGCCGGCGCCGATCACGGCGTTCATCGCCACGGTTTCAAAGGGAGCGGTCTTTGCGCTTTTGCTGCGCTACTTTTCAGGCATGGACCTTCATGCGTACGGCCCCCTTTTCGCGATCTTCACCATCATTGCCATTGTCTCCATGTTCGCCGGCAATCTGCTCGCCCTCTTTCAGACAAATATCAAAAGGCTGCTCGCTTATTCGTCGATAGCGCACCTGGGCTATCTCCTCGTGGCCTTTCTTTCGAGCGGGCCATTACGAGTGAGTGCCGTCACTTTCTACCTCGTCGCCTATTTCGTGATGACCCTGGGCGCCTTCGGGGTGGTTACGGTGCTCTCCGGCAAAGAGAACGATGCTGACCGGATCGAAGAGTACCATGGCCTTTTCACGCGGCGGCCCGGACTCGCCGGGATTTTCACCGTGATGCTTCTATCCCTTGCAGGCATGCCGCTGACAGCAGGGTTCATCGGAAAGTTTTATCTGGTTGCCGCGGGTGTCGGATCCATGCTCTGGTTGCTCGTGATCACCCTGCTGGTAAATAGTGCAATCGGCCTCTTCTATTATTTGCGAGTCATTGCCGTAATGTTCGTTCGTGAGCCCGAACCCGGCGTGACCCTTCCGGCCCGATTGCTGACGGGCGGCTTTGTGCTGGCCGCCTTGTTTGTTATACTTATCTGGCTGGGCGTTTACCCGACCCCTCTGCTGGAGATGATCCAGGCGATAAAGCTCGGCGCAGGATGAAAGGTGATGAGATATGCGCAAGCCTTCATTCGATTCCACAGCTCCTGGGATGCGAATTGGCCACGATACCAGTTTGCATTCAAAAATAGAGCAAGGCGACCAGGAGGATAGCGACGGAGGCGTACTTATAGTACGTCGGAGTCGTGCCTCCGCAGGCAACGAAGCTATATGAATGAAGGCAAACTGGTATAAGAGGAGGTAGACAGATGGCGAGCACAAGTATCACCACCCTCTTTCTGGACCTTGGGGGAGTGCTGCTTAGCAATGGCTGGGACCGCACATCCCGAAAGCGCGCCGCGGAAAAGTTTGGAATCGACTTTACGGAGATGGATGAGCGGCACCACCTGACCTTCGGCACGTATGAGGAAGGGAAGCTGAGCCTGGAGGACTACCTGAGCCGCGCTGTCTTTTACGAAGAGCGCCCTTTTTCGCGGGATTCCTTCATCATGTTCATGTTTGCCCAGTCGCATCCGTACCCTGACATGATCGAAATGGTCCGCCGGCTTAAAGAACATTATGGGCTAAAGGTTATCTGCGTCAGCAACGAGGGACGCGAGCTTACGGAATACCGCATCAAGCGTTTCGAGTTGCGTACGTTTTTCGATTGTTTTGTTTCATCATGTTTCGTCCACGTGCGCAAACCGGATTACGATATCTATCGCATAGCCATGGACATTGCTCAGGCGCCGTGCGAAGAGGTCGTCTATATTGAAGACCGGGACATGTTCGTTGAGGCAGCCCGGTGTCTTGGCATCCAGGGCATCGTTCACAAGGACTACGCGTCAACGCGGGAAGCCCTCGCAGCACTTGGGCTTTCGCTTCCGGAGTAAAGAACCAGTGAAACAATTGGCCCATTCTGCTGCCTCGTCATTCCGGCGAAAGCCGGAATCCAGAATTTACAAGGGATGGCGGGGAGTCTGGACCCCGGTTTCCTTACAGGATGCTTCGCTATCCACCGGGGTGACGACAAAAGCAATTTTTTCACAGGTTCAAAAACAGGAGTTGGATAATGAATAAAACAGGATATGAGATTGGGATGGTCGGCCTGGGGGTAATGGGACGCAACCTGCTGCTCAACATGGCGGACAACGGTTATTCGGTGGCCGGTTATGACGTGGATATGGCGAAGGTTGAAGCGCTGCGACGAGAAGCGGAGCACCGCGATATCCGGGGTGCCGAAAATCTTACGGAATTTGCCTCCATGTTGCGCAGTCCCCGGGCGGTGATGATGCTGGTC
>JADGQN010000038.1 GCA_017881765.1 Syntrophobacterales bacterium
ACTTCCGTGCTTTACGGGCTCGTCCAGCCCGGAGGTACTGCGGTCGGTGTGGATCTTTCGGAAAAAAGGCTCGAATATGCGCGCAACAACTATGCGCGGGAGGGCATCGAATTTATTCGTAGCGACATATGGCGCGCTATGGACGAATTGGGGAGCTTCGATTTCGTATGGATCCGCTTCGTCCTTGAGTACTTCCGCTCGAATGCCTTTGAGATTGTCCGTAATGCCTCGCGCATATTGAGGCAGGGAGGCATCTTGTGCCTTATAGATTTGGATCACAATTGCCTGAACCACTTCGGCCTGTCAGAAAGGCTTGAAAGGGCAATTGCCAAATGTGCACACGTACTGGAGCAGGAGTACAATTTCGACCCTTACGCCGGGAGAAAGCTCTATTCCTTTCTCTACGATCTCGGTTATGAGCACGTGGCTGTCACCGTAGCTGCCCATCATCTCATTTATGGAGCACTGAGCAGCGTGGACGCCGTTAACTGGACCAAGAAGATCGAGATAGTGAGCAGTAAAGCCGGTTTTGCCTTCAATGAATACAAGGGTGGGCGCGAGGAGTTCATGGAGGAATTCAACCGATTCTTCTTTGATCCGCGCAGATTCAGCTACACCCCCCTCATATGCGCGCGGGGATGCAAACCTGCCTGACCCCCCGATCATCCGAACCTGATCGTAAAGGTGGTCCCCCCTCTTCTGTCAAGTTCAATGGTGCCTTCGAGCTGCCCCACGAGTGAGTTTATCAGGGTCAGTCCGAGAGATGGCGAGTTAAGCCAGTCCACCTGCTCCGGGAAGCCGATGCCGTTGTCGCTCACGGTCAGCGTGGTGCGGTTTGCGCCCTCTTTGACCAGCTCAATCGTGATCTCTCCTTCTCTCCCCTCCGGAAAGGCGTGTTTCAATGCGTTCGAGATGAGTTCATTGATGATGAGACCGCAGGGTATTGCCTCGGTAATGCCAAGGGTGATATCTTCAATATTGGTCGTGAGCCGCACGGAACTCTCCTGAGTTCTGTACGAATGATAGAGATCGGACACAAGGTTTCTCGTGTACCCACCCATGTCGACGCTGGCAAGGTTAGGGGATTGGTAGAGTCTTTCATGGATGAGGGCCATCGACTTGACACGGGCTCGGCTTTCCTT
This sequence comes from Syntrophobacterales bacterium, assembly GCA_017881765.1. Lineage (GTDB taxonomy): Bacteria > Desulfobacterota > Syntrophorhabdia > Syntrophorhabdales > WCHB1-27 > JADGQN01. The sequence continues at coordinate 1,143 of JADGQN010000038.1, forward strand.
AAGCGCCGAGACGGCCCCGGGATGCTCTGTTTTCGCTGCCTGCAGGTACAGAAGGCTTGAGACAATCTGGAGGTTGTTCTTCACACGGTGGTGGATCTCTTTCAGGAGCACCTCTTTCTCCTTGAGCGATGTCCGGATCTGTTCCTCCCCCTCCAGCAGCGAATTGAACTGTCTTTCTTTCATATCGGTTACCATTGCATTCTGGATGCTTATACCGATCTCCGGGCTAAGCGCCATGAGGAGATCAATGTCACTCTGGAGCAGGACCCGTTTCGTTTTCACATTATCAACGGCAATTACACCTATTGTGTCATCGACACAGACTATGGGGCAACAGATGAAGGATTTCACCCCCATCTCCCTGACGAATTCCAGGCTGTGAGGAGAGAGGTCATGTTTGACCTCATCAACGTCGTTGATGAGGAAAGGTCTCCGCTCCCGAAAAGAGACCACCAGGATTCCCTTCGATTCCGGTCTCAGTTTAAAGCTGGCCTTTCGCAGTGAAGATAGCTGGTCTTCCGCGTAGCCGAAGCCAGCCTTAAAACTGAGAACCATCCTTTCCTTATCCGCAAGAAGGATCATACCGCGGTCATAATCCAGTCGCTTCTCCAGGATATGCGCTACGTCGAGCAGGATGCCTTCGATATATCTCTGCTTGGTCAGGGTCAGCCCTACCTCGTGTATCAGTCGGGCATTGTTGTAACTTACGTTGAGCTTGTCAAAGAGTGTATCTGTTGAATCCGTCAGATTTCGTACGGCCGTAAGCAATTCTTCTTTCTCCATATGCCAGACTTTGTGGGAAAGAACAAAAACCACGAGAAAGGAGACGACCAATGACGTGACCCAAATTTGCGGTATGGAGAAATAGAGGGACCCGAGAGAGACAGCAAAGAGTGACAGGGCCAGATAATTCCTTGTCTTTTTCCAGACGTCTGCTCGGAATGTATGCCACGTAATGATATACCGGCAGCTTTTGCCCCCTTTGAAAGCACATTCCGTGTGCTCAATTTTAGGGAGTTTGTGTTTAAAGAGAGTAAAGATTGACTCTAAATACCCCATCCTGTTCTCGCACTGGTAGGGTTTTTCATTTGTTCCCGGCCTTGGCGTCACCTTGATTTGCATCTTGTTCGGGCCCAATCTGGTCGCTTCCCAGGTACAGGATCTCACCAAATTGCCGGTGGCCTTCCCTATCATTTCACACACCTTCGCGGGGTTCACGAAGCCTAGTGCGTAACTTTTCGCGACCCCCAGGGAGTCCGTTGACACGGCATCCCTGCCTGCTTCCCGCGCTACATTTTGATTTCTTGTGAGTACTACCAGTTTCTCGTGAAAGAGATCAACTTGCTCCTGGCTGAACCAGTGGTCCTCGTCCTCGACTTGGTAAGGCGCCATTTTGGCGTAGTCCATGAGCTCATGTAAGTCGATGTGATCATAGTACCGTTCTGCAAACTTTATGAAGCTCGCGATAATTCTGCTGTTGTATAAGGGCGCATCCGGCTGGCACGGCTCCAGTGTCATAGGCGTTACACCTTCTTTGTCGGCCATTGTCGGTTGGCTCTCCAGTCGGTCGCCATTCCCATCCAATCCTAATTCTTTATGTTCTCCGGGTTGAGACATTTTTATAAAGAACATGGGGCTGAAGTGGGAGCTCGCGTGGTCCTCAACATCTTGGGGGGCGAGCTGGTGGTCCAAAGGCGAAGGCGGCTGTCGTCTTCTGGCCTTGCCAAGAAGCCACCTCTCTTTCTCTCCCGACCCGTTCCCCTTTCTCTCCCTCACCTCGGTATCAGCTTTTGGTCTGCACCGCATAAAAAGGCCTTTGCCGTCCGTTTACCTGGTGTATGATAGAGTGAAAAGGATCATGTGTATGAACTGGTCGTACGTGCCTGCGGGTGCGCCTACGGTATTGTTGACCGAACTCACCTTCTGGAAGAAGGTAGCCTGATACGCGAGATTTGCCTTGAAGGGGCCTTTCATATATCCGATGCCGCCGGTAAGGATATGCTTATCCGCGTCTGGAAGGTCAGGGGTCAGGGTGCGCCGCGGGACAGGGCTCATGTCATACATGTATCCCAGCTGTGTCTCGAAGGATTTGGACCACCGGTAGTTGGCGCCTATGGCGAAGCTAAAGGCATCGTGCCAGTCTTTGAGATAGGTGACCGGGGACCTGCCATCGGAGAATCTAGCTGTATACTGGTCGATGGTAGACCAACCCATATAGATCACATCGGTCTCGAGGGTAAGGGCGCCGATGTTCTTCGCGAGGCCTGCGGTCATCTGCCACGGAAGGGTGATCGTAGTCGAGGCATCCGTGTCCCTGAGTTGGGGCATCAGTGCCTTGAAAAGGGTCGGCGTGTAGAAATTGGCGGTGCCATCGTACTTGATTTTCACCGGGCTTCGCGCCGTAAAGGAAAGGGTATAGTCCTGTGGCAGCTTCATGCGTATACCGGCATTCGCACCGACTCCACTGCCATCTCCGCTGAGTTTGGCCTCACCGTCGGGAAATGGGGTGAGCGGGATGGCGCTTTGAAGCTCCACAGAACTGTCCACGTACGAGACGCCAAAACCCACGGAGATGCGGTCGTTAAACTTGTAAGCAACCGTGGGGGTCACAAAGGTTGCTTTCAGTTGCGAGAAGGTCGCCGAATATCTGCCGATCCAGTTCCTGCCCCAGTCAGCGGAGAGACCGAAGGGGGAATAGACGCCGATCCCTACGGAGAATCGGTCACGGGTATACTTGGCAAAGAGGCTCGGCACGTGATGGGTCGTCGGCTTCAGGTCTGCGGTCGTGCCGGTTGCCGCGTCCTTAAAGGTGCGGCTGGGCATGACCATCGTATCGTTTATGCTCACGCCGAATCCGGGCTGATCTGGGAGGAGAGCGGGGTTGTAGAAAATTGCGGAAGGGTTATCTATGGACGAAGTAACTGCGGTCGCCATGCCGTCCGCCTTTGCATCCTGATTGTATATGATGAATCCGGAAGCGAGAAGCTGCCCTGGGAAGAAGAGGATGGCCATCAGGAGAAGTATTGCTACCAAAGATTTTGCCTGAAGCATGACCACAGGGTTGGCGATCTGCTTTTTTGGGCTTTTCACCGGAATACCCCCCCCTTTTTCCGCTCGGCGTGACCCAAAGCACCAACTACTTGGCGCGGCTGCGATAATAGTAACCTAGCGTGACAACTTTCCATGCAATTTGAGTGCCAGGGAAACGGCACCGTCACGGTGGTTCGTAAAGGTCAGATCACCGCGTGACTTCCCGATGCCAAATGCATGCGCCTGGTCTTTGCCCGATCCGAGACGGCACGGTATATCCTCCCGGAATTAAGGAGATGGGCTGGCAGAATTACGACAGTTATTTGACGTTACGAAAGGGTCAGATGTCAGGAGCTTGACGCTGCTCGACGGGGAACTGACACTCTTTCCTAATGTATCGACACGCTTGTGTATCTTAAGGTGCGTATTTTTGACCCTGGTTGCTGCGAACAGCGTCATCCCTGCCTCGCTGGTCGACGCCCTCGTCGAGGAGGGGTTTCCCGACCCAGAGTTTGTGCGCTCAACTTCACGCCTACCTGCTCGACAGCAATTACCGTTGGCGCCACGGTCTTCGTACCCCCGTGGACGGCCCTCCACTTTCCTGGAAGATTGACTTTTCATCCGTGTTTGTACGTGCAATAATATGGCGGGTAATCGTTAATTGAAAAAGGCCTTTTTGAAAACAGCGAGGGGGTGTCTGATTTGCATGCACTTGCTTGCGTAATTCTTGCTCCGCTGCCTTGTCAGCAACGGAGGTAGCAGGATTAAAATACTTCTCATCAACCCAAGCTTTCTGGCGGAGTCGGGACGCGATCTTTACTCAGCGCACCTCATGGGTCCCCTGTACACCGGACGGCCAAACACCCGGATGGCACTCGGCATCCCTCTGGCGCTTCCCACGCTTGCCGCGCTTACACCCCCGGAACACACCGTAAAGATTATCGATGAGGAGGTAGAAGAGGTCAATTTTGACGAACACTTTGACCTCGTCGGCATCACCGCCATGACCTTCAAGGCAACGCGCGCTTACGAAATCGCGAGCGAATTCCGGAAGCGCGGCATCACCGTGGTCATGGGAGGCATCCACGCAACGGTGTGTCCGGACGAAACCCTCAGCCATGTAGATACCGTTGTGATTGGGGAGGCCGAAGACGTGTGGCCAGAACTCCTCAGAGACGCGGAGACGGGCGTGCTGCGACGAGTCTACCAGGCAAGAGAGCTGCCCGATTTAAAGGCTTCACCCGTTCCCCGCTATAGCTCGGTGCAGAATGACCACTACCTATTCGCCTACCTCCAGACTGCCCGGGGATGCCCCTTCAACTGCCGGTTCTGCTCTGTTACAAAGGTGGCAGGTCATGTCGTTCGAAAGAAAACGAGCGAGCAAGTCATCGCTGAGGTTGATGCCGTCCTAAGGCTCAATACGGTTCGCCCGATAACTGTGATCGACAAGGCCTCGGGACAGAAAAAAAGACTCGTCGGCTCCATAGCCTTCATTGACGACAACTTCGCCATCGACCGCAAACATGCACTTTCGGTATGCGACGCACTGAGCCGCTACCAGGAAGAGCGGCGCATCGCCTTCACATGGTACACGCAGGTGAACTACATGGTTGGGTTCGACGAAGAGATTCTTCGCGCTATGACAAGGGCCAACTGCCAGTACCTTTTCATCGGCTTCGAGAACCTCGACCCCGAAGCGCTACGATCCATGAACAAAAAAATGAACGACCCCGAGCGCTACGAAGAGGCTATTGCAAACATACATCGCCACCATATGCGGGTCGTCTTTTCAACCATTATCGGAGACGACCATACCTCTGCGAGTAGCGCGGCCCGCCTCGAATCCTTTGTAAAGAGGAACCACTTGGTCCACGTGCTCCTCAACATCCTCACGCCCTACCCGGGCACCGAGCTTGCCAAGGAAATGGAACGCGACGGCCGGATCCTCACGAAGGCACCCCAGTTGTACAACATCAGAAACGTCGTCTTCGCACCGCGAGGACTGTCGGTGACCCAGCTGGTCGATATCTACCTTTCTCTCTGCAATTCCATCTTCAGCTATACGTCTGTCTTCGAAAGAGGCAAAGGGCTCCTCACCCCGATGAGCAGGTTCAAGCTGCCTCTCCTCTCCCGGCCGCCTGTCCTTTTTGTGTTCACGTACGTCTGCCTTGTTTTCGCTTTGCGACGCAAACTCCGATGGCGTGTTGCGGCACGCATGTTCATCAGCGCCCCTCGTCTGCTCCTATTGAACGGCAGCCTCTATGCCCTCGAACTACTTATAGCGAGCGCTGACTACGATGACTTCCTCCAAAGCGAATCCCGGCGGATAGGAACCCTGAAGGAAAGGCGCCGGCCTCTCAAGGGTCTCGTGGAATCGGAAATAGAGTATTACGCTCATCCCTTTGACCACTTTCGTGGAAGAAGAATGGCATGCCGCAATAGAACAATCTCCTATGGGGCCTTCTATATAACGCACGACCACCTTGACATCCTCGGCATAGAGGTAGCTCCGGTAAACATCGGGCGCCCTGTCTTGCTGCTGGGTGGGACAAGCATACCCATCTCAGACAGGATGGGATTTATCGAGCATCTCCTTGCCGCTGGCTACGAGGTGGCAAGCATCGAAAATCCGATTGGGCCACCCCTTGATTTTTATGCGAACCCCGCTCTCGACCGGGCCACCGCCCTCCGGTATTTTATCGAGCACTTGGCAAAAGAGCGAGGGGTGGCGACCCTCGACATTGTCGCCCAATCCTATTCCGCTTTCGAAACGATTAGGGTGCTCATGGCGAATCCCAGCCTTTGCACACTTGTCCGGAGCATCATTCTGATCAACCCGCCGGGGCTTAACGAGAACATAACCTTTGTCCGTCACGTGACTCGCTTCCTCACTCGCCACTTTGCCCGGGGATACTTGGAGGCACTGATCCGCCTCCTCGGGCTGTCCTCTGCCCCTCCAAGGGGAGGCACACCACGGGAGAAGCGCGCCCATGCAAGAAAGGAGGCCCAAGGTATCAGTATCTGGATGGCTAAGACCGTGATAAATCTGATGCGCACATTCAGGGAGGTCCAGGACATCGTGACCTTCAGGATCAAAGAGCCTATAAAGAGCCTCCAGAATCAGCACGGATACGACATCAACGCCTTTCTCCAGTCCGACGATCAGGTCGTGCCCGCCCCCATCACGGAAGCGGCCCTCAAGGATATCTTACCTCCAGGGCATATCAGGATTGTCGCCGGGGGGCATAACGACCTCTTCTTTCAGGAATGGCAGCGGAACGAATTCATAGCGTTTCTCAAGGAAGTCAGAAGCCGCCAGAACTCTAGGGAGCGGTACTCCCATTCCGAATAGCTTCATCGATGGAGGGATTTTTTGTCAATCCTGTGCTTCGCTCCTATTCCCAACGGATTGAGGGCTCTTCTTTTTTTTGCGGTGCTTAGAATACTTACAAAGATGGAGGATGCGCACCCAGCCTGATGTCGCACATTGCGGAGGGAAGCAGAGCAATAAATGTGTGGCACAGACGAAGCCATCATCAGGCTAATGGGCCTTTCTGCGTTTGTGCCGTTGTTAGTCGACGTTACGGCAATTATGAGGCTATTTCTGTTTCCGCGTATCTACATTTAACCCTGGAAGCTGACGAACCTTACGTTCCGGTAGCGTCGATCCCGCAGCGGGCGGTTTGGAATCTCGGACGACAGTCCTATTCGAGATGGCTCCTGTATTCCTATCAATCATATAGGTCTCTTTTGTGCCGTCGGAATAATATCGTTCGCGCAGGATTTTATTACCCACCAATTTATCCACCTGCCTGTATTCGCCGGTTTTACTTTGAGCGGTTGAGCCCTGAGCATAAGCAGAGGAAACCAAGGAAAGCGATGCCGTCTTCTGGACGGGGGAAGGAAACCAACGAGTGTGCGCTCCGTACTCGACATATATGTCTCCTTCGTCATAGATGGACAGTTTCATATCAACCGCCCCGAGGTCTGTTTTAACGGACACGGGAAGCACAGCAACTGGTGGCTTATTGAAGTGTCTCTCGAACAGTTCACTGTTAATTCGTTCAGCGTCGGTCGTTGGAATATTCAAGATCGACTTATATACGTCTATTCCGCCATTGATTAACGCGGGCAGGACGACCACGATAGCAGTAATCCCAACAATCCAAGTTCTTATCTTAGACCACCCCTCGGATACGCCTTTCGTTTGATCATTCATAAATCCCTCCAAACCGACCGTTCGTTACTATTACATCTCCTTTTTTACACAGGACATGTTCCCAAGCAGCAGATGCGTAAACAAAATGGTTTTCTTTTTGCCTTTTTATCTTGCAACGCACCCCAATTCATTCACATCCGCGCCGATAGAGCATACCCACAAACTGGCGGGGTTTACTGACTACGCCGCTATCCTCCCATCAACTACGCCGCTCCTAAGACTTCTTTATTCTATTCTATAACGTGTTGTGAAGAATGCAAGTGGATCTTGATGCAGCTGTTTCATCATTACGACTTCAAACATTGCATTGGTAGCGTGTTTCTGCCTGAGGTACCACAATGTTTGACCATATAGCTGTGGGCCCCAGCAAGTCAGCACTGAACGTGTAGATGTGAAGCTTGTGACCTGCAATCTTACATATTTTAGAAAATAGTCAAGTGAAGATTGGAGGAAGCACTGTGCACACCGTTACGCAGTCCAGCGGGCAACGGGTGTATTGACTCACAAGGGTGCGTGTGTCATTCCAGGATGATGAAAGAGGGAACCGGACGCCAGACGAGACCTTAACCAGACGTAACGGTGGGATAGACGTTGCACGACTCTATTTTAAGTCTACATAAGGCCAGAGAAACCAGATAGGGTTGCACTAAGTTGCATCCAAGAATAGAGCAAGGCGACCAGGAGAATAGCGATAGCGCAGCATCCTGTAAGGACGGAGGCGTACTTATAGTACGTCGGAGTCGTGCCTACGCAGGCAACGAAGAGGGGTGCCCGTGTCCAAACACGGGTCTATGAATGAAGGCAACTTGGTGCTAGTCCCTGACGGTGAAGGTTATCGTGTCGAGGGTTCGGTCATCAGGGCCGAGCAGGTGGAGCCGGTGATGACCGCGTATCGGGGTCCAGGAATACATGGCGCCTTCTCCCACCAGCTCGCCGTCCAGGAGCCATCTCATTTGACTTGGCGAACCTGCGGCCTGGAAAAAGATTTTCTGGTGAGGGGTCGGTATGTCAGGATCAAGCGCGATCAAGGCCCCGGCGGGCGGATAGGTTATTCTGGAGAGGGGCCATGCCTTGATATACTGTACCAAGCCCGGTTCCGTGCCCCTGATAAACCACTCCCTCTTGGATCGCTGGTCAAGACCTGATGGCGCTGCCAGGACAACCCCATCGGGCGGCGACGGCGTCTGCGACGGACGTGTCTTGTGCAGATACTTCATGATCTCGAGCCAGATAGGTGCCGCTCCCGAAATGCCGCTCACATTCCACATGGCTTCGCCCGAAAAGTTGCCGACCCAGACGCCCACCGTATAATCGCTCGAGAACCCGATGCACCAGTTGTCCCTCATGTCCTTGCTCGTGCCTGTCTTGGATGCTGTCCAGAAGTTGGTGGAGAGAGGATTTTCCAGGCCAAACGTCGTGCTTCGGGCTTCCCGGTCTGAAAGCATATCGCCTACGATAAAGGCTGCCTCTCTCGAAAACACGCGCCTTCCCGCGCTCTTCCCGGCGTCAGGCTGGAGCCTTGCCACACTCCACCAACCGCCGTTGGCCAAGGTTCTGCACGCGTTTGTCAGGTCCCAAAGGCTTACGTCAAGCGTGCCTAATGCCAGAGAATGACCGTAGTAGTCTCCATCCCGAAGGGGTCCGAAGCCCAGCGCTTCCAATTTTTGTACAAAAGGCTCGGTGCCCGTAAGGAGTAGCAGTCTGACTGCCGGCACGTTGAGGGAAGAGGCTAGCGCGACCCGCGCAGGCACCTGCCCGCGGTATGTGTTATCGTAGTTTTCAGGCCTGTAGATACCCGTTTCAGTCGACAGGTCGATCGGGGCGTCTTCCAGAAGTGTTGCGGCTGTTATGAGTCGCCTGTCGATGGCCATCGCATAGAGAAACGGTTTAAGGGTTGATCCGGCCTGTCTCTTTGCGCGGATGCCGTCTACGTGGCTTGCCTGTGGATTCAAGCCGGTATTAGCCACGTATGCGAGCACTTCTCCCGTTTTGTTTGCAAGGACGAGGAGAGCCGCATCCTTCACATTTTGATCTCTCAGGTCTATCAGGTACTGCTTCAATAAACCCTGAGCCAGGCCTTGAAGATCGCCGTCCAATGTGGATGCAGCCTGCTTCATGCCGGGCTTGAGCAGGTAGAGGGCAACATGAGGCGCAAGGGCAATCCTTGGCTTCAGAAAGTAAGGCGTGTTAAGCGAGGCGGCCACAAGGGTCTCTAACTCTGCGGATTCTGTAGTCGCTCTCAGTGATATAGCAAGGAACCGGGCGCGCTTTGCCACACGCTCCCTGGAGGCATTGGGAGAGCGGATCAGCACGGCAAGAATAAGTGATTCGTTTTCGGTGAGACCACTCGGTTCCTTGCGGAAAAGGCCGCGTGAAGCCGCGGCTATGCCCTGTAGTTCCCCCCTGAAGGTCACCAGATTGAGGTAAGCTTCAAGTATCTCCTGCTTTGACCAGGCGCTCTCGATCTGCCATGCAGCACGCACCTGTCTCCATTTTTGTTTGGCTGTTCTGCGCCCTGACTGAGGCCGAGCGCTCGTGTTGATGATGGAGGCGAGCTGCATGGTGATGGTGCTTGCGCCTCTTTTCTCGCTCTTGAAAAGATTGCGTATGAAGGCTCCGCAAAACGCCTTCGGATCGGCGCCCCCGTGCGTGTAAAATCTTCTGTCTTCTGACAGAATAACTGCTCTTATAAGAGCCGGAGAAATCTCATCGAGGGCCACCCAGTCGAGCTTTCGCCCTTCGAAATCGGTCCTGAGCTCATGGATGGCGACGCCGTGCCGATCTAGCAGCAGCGCGTCAGACTTGCGGTATGAGTCCCGGGCTTTATCAAAGGAGGGGACCCGTGGGGCCGGTTCTCGCAGCGCCCAGTACCCAAGTCCGCCGCCCGCGAGAATAGCGCAGGCAAGCAAAATAATCGTGACGCGCAGCCCGTAGCGCATAAGAGATTTCCCTAACACCCCTCCTATCCTACACCCCAAACACTAATCGCTATCGACTCACACAACACTCAACACGTAACACTCAACATTGTTTTACTCACTCCTTCACCGTCACTTTCTCATTCGGTATCTCGCCGAACATCTCGGGTGCATAGAGTGCTTCCACTCGTGTCGGCGGAAGCTGAAACACGCCTTCGTTATTAATGCGCACCGTGTATTCGAGCGTCCATTTTCCTTTGGGTACGAATTCATAATAGGACCGCAATGCCTCGAACGAACGTTCCTGGAATATTGGCCATGCCCATCCCTTAGCCTTTTCATCACGGGTGAGGAGGGACGAATCCCTGGCCAGACCGCTCCCAAGGGCTGTCGAGCCTGCCGGTATAGGATCGTTAACGACCACCCAGGTCATGTCGGATTGGGCCTCTAGGTCGAGTTTCACCCTTACAACGTCGCCTTTGGTCCAGACACCTTTCTGCTTCTGCTCTATTGCTGGGGCTCGCGTCGCCCCCTCCCGCGGCAGAGCCGCCGGAGCCTCCCCCTCTCGCTCGCCGTGCTCGCTAGATAGATTCCCACCGGTACGGCTGTGGGAATCTATCAGACTGTAGGTCTTCGTAATCTTGTATCCGCTTGAAACAGGTTCTTTCAGGGGTACGGCTGCCAGGCTCTGCACGGTTAGCCAGGGTTTACCGGTTCCCGTGTGCTGAACAGAGAGCGTCTTGCTCCCTCGCGGCCACTTGAGCAATGCGCTTCCACCCGCGGGTGTCGCCGTCCAGTCGACCACCTCCTGCTCCCGTTGCAATGTCGCTTGTGTTTTGCCGGTCACGGGGACAGCCTCAAAAGCCTGTGTAAACTTCTCGATGGAAAGCACGCCCCATGCATTGGCAATGGTCGTATTCCATTTGCCCTTGTACTGCCGGCCAAGAGCCCCTCTTATGAGTCGTGGCATGTCCTCCTTCCAGGCCGGAATGGAAAGTGCAGCGAGCACCGTCTTCACGGCGTTCAGGTCTGTAGAGATCATCAGCCACCAGAGGTCATCTCCCCTTTCGGTTGAGAATCCCATCGTAGTGCCCTGGAAGTTGAGCCTTGACCGGAGTATCTGTTCCGCATCTTTGAGCCTCCGTTCTCTTTCCGGGATCGCACTGCTTCGCATGAGAAGGTTGAGCCAGTCGATCACCGCGGAGGTGGGCCACAGATTGGGGTCGATGGTGAAGGAGCTGAGCTGCTCCGGCCGCACTGCCGTGTATCTGGAGAGAGCCTCAAGAGCAGCGATCTTGCGAATCGTCAAATCCGCGGTGGGCAAAGCCGAACTACGGATGAGCTTGCCCTCCACGAAAGAAGTAAGACTTTGCTGCATGCTTTCCCGGGGACGGTCGGGGATCTTCCATCCTGCCTCATGGGCTATGGAGAGCACGTATGACGTGAGCACGTCACTGCCTCGCTGCATTGTGGGGAAATATTTGAGTAGCCCGTCTTCATCCAGGTAGGAGGGAAGCTCCGCCATGACCTGCTTCCACATCTCTTCGTCCCTCAGAGAAACTGCTTTTGAAACCTTCTGTTCCATGCATCCGTAAGGATATTGGCGCATGTAATCGAGTACGGCGGAGATCTCTGAGAGCTTCGGCCGGAGCGAGACGCGCACGCCTCCGCCCGGCACCGCATCTTTTGGCTGTTCGACGGCCATCTCCGCCTTTCCGTCCACCTGCAGGATAGTTCCCTGGATGGTCCTCACGGGGATGGCGGCGATGACCTTCTGGGAGACCTTGAGCGCATCCTGAGCAGTACCATCTTTTGTACGGGCTGTGACTTCCCACTTCTGCATGTCTATCCCCTGGGGCACCTTGATATTCCAGCCGACCAGACGGGCCTCACCTGCTTTGAGCTCCTGCCTCACCGTTTTGAGTTTTCTTGTTTCTCTGCCATCCTCGACCTGTGCGGCGACCTCGATCTCCATGTCGCGAGTCGAGGCGTTTCTCGCGGTGAAAAGGGCTTTAAATCTGTCTCCCTGTCTCACCAGGGGCGGAAGCCCTGAGAGCAGCATCAAATCCTGCGTGCTCCGTATGCTCGTCTGGCCGGAGCCGAAAAGACCTGTCCCGCACGTGGCGACGGCAACTATCCTGAAGCTCGTGAGAGAATCAGGGAGTTGAAACTCCACTGATGCTTCACCTTTCTCATCGAGGAAAAACCGTCCTTTCCAGAAAACGAGCGTGTCAAAAAGCTCCCTCGTGATCTGCCTGCCGCCTCCGCCACCTCGGGGAAGCGCCTTGAGCCCGTAATGTCTTTTTCCCACCACGTGCATCTGATTGGTTGCTGTTTTGACCTCATAGGGTCTGCGCTTCATCATCTCTTCAAGAATCTGCCAGCTCCCGTTGGGCATTAATTCAAGGAGACCCTCGTCCACGACGGCCACGGCCACTTCGCCCCGTTGGGGCATTGGCTTGCCATCGGCTTTTCGGACGGCGATGGATGCGCGGACCTTTTCCCGGACCCTGTACTGCTCACGATCAGGCCGGACCTTGACCTTTAATTCGTGGGCCTGCCAGCCAACGGCAATCTCGGCGATGCCCAGCTTATAGGCAGGCTTGCCGAGATCAACAAGGGCCGTGGGCTTCGCCCCTTGCACGCGCCCTCTCACGCACAACGCAGAGACAAAAATATTGGGGGCATAGTTTCCCTTCATTGGCAACTCGATTACGGGACTCGAGCCGGAGAGACGTTTGACAAACGTCTCCAGGATACCTTCCCTTTCCACGGTGACGAGCACAGTTGCCTCCCTGAACGGCATACGCACCTGGAGCTTGGCTACGTCACCCGGTTCATACCGTTTTTTCTCAGGCAGGAGGTCTATGCGGTCAGTATCCTTGACGTCAAACCACCATTCTCCTTCTGAAGCAACCCATACTTCACGGTTAACGACGGAGGCCCTGCCCTCGGGGTCTTCCGCCGTCGCCTGCAGAATCACACTTCCTGAAACGGGTGACGGGACTTCGCATGTCAGAAGACCGTGCGCATCTGTTTTCCCTTCGCACAAAGAGGAGGCGAGCCGCTTGACCTCCGTGACATGATCGTACGCATAGAACCCGCCGACAAGTCTTTTCCTGTGAGTGAAAACGTTTCTCTGAAAAACATCTACTTTCACGGCTGTTCGCGGCACCGGTTTTCCCGTCAGGTCGAGCACCAAGGCCTTAAACTTGAGCTTGTCTTTGGAAAGGGCCCATGAGTCCGGCTCAAGCCCGACAAGCAAGGCGGCCGGCCAGAGTGGTATGCGCCGCGAGACCGTCTGGATCTCTCCATTCGGGTCACGATACTCCAGTTCCGTGAGCATCTCCGTCGGTGAGACAATCCGTGGCGCCCCCTTGAGCACGGTACGCGCAGTCCCTTCCGGCCCAAGAGTAAGTTCAACTGTCTGTAGCTTCTCATCTTTAGGTTTTGCGGGCTGCGCTCCACCCTCTTCCGGTTCGGCCTCCTCCTCACCAAATATCTCCTCGGTTTCCTGCTCCCTTGTCACGCCTTCGCGCACGGGTCCGTTAGTCCATTGAAAACCTTCATAGTCGTCAAAGCGTGTGGCCTTAGGTTGCATCTGTCCGCGAAGTTTCACGGACAAGCCTGATGCGCCTCCGCCGGAGAGATACTGCACGAAGAGATCGAGCGGTACGTCCGTGGCGGCTATGAGTGGTTCCTTCGGTCCTGAGATAGAGGCCTTCGTGAGCGGCACTCTGAACTCCTCTACCCGGATCGTGCCTGACTGCCAGCGTCTCCCGTCGAAATAGCCTCGCTTTTGCGTCCCTCTCTTATTAACGAGCGTGACGGAATAGGCGCCCAGTTTGGCATCCTTCGGGATTGCCCATTCTGTTTCCGCGACCTGTTGCTCCATATCCCACGTGAGGGGAAATTCGTACGCCTGGTCGCTGCCTATATGCGCGATCACCACCGCATCGGGCAACTCCTCTTTGGTGAGCAGGGCGAAACCGGCGGAGACTGCTTTTCTGATGAGGTGTTTCATATGCACGCTGTCCCCGGCTCTGAGGAGCGTGCGATCAAAGATCGTGTGAGCTGCGACCGGTCCCGCATACCCACCTTCACGAAGATTGAACCGATACGGCTCTATGCCTTCATCCCATCCGGAGTGGACGAAGGTCATGTCGTCCTGAGTGCGGACGAAGACAAAGAATCCCCCTGCCAAAACGTAAAGCGGACCCGGCTCGGAGTATTCCCGTTCCCGTGAATTCCGTCTCTTCCATTGACAGTTCGGGAGTTCGCCCTCTCCCGGCAAAGAGCCATGGACGTGAGCTGCTCCGTTTCCATCCGTGGTTCCCTGCCAGATACTCTTGCCGTTGCAATCCCGTATGGTGACTGACGCGCCCTTAACAGGCTCAGCCGTCTCAAGCGATGTGACCCAGACGAGTGAGGATTCCCGGCCCCATTTGAGATGGGCCGACAGGTTGGTGACCAGCGCGGAGGTCTGAACGTACATAGGTTTGGGCTTACCGAGAAGCGACGCTCCGAGGATGTCGCTCTCCAGTTCCACGACGTAAAGGCCGGGTTTACCCAGCGGTATGCCCACAACTTCAAACGCCTTCTGTCCGTTGGGCTTGGGCATACTGAAATCTTTTGCCTTTGCCTCTACCTTCAGGAGACTCTCTTCCCGGCGCGCAACAGCAACCTTTCTCAGCCAGTCTATGATCTCTATATCCGACTCCGGCCGGCGAAGCCTTCCCTTGAGGCCGTCCATGACCTCCTTACCCTTTTGTGGGAGTGCGCTTCCAACGGCGTCAATCACTGGGACACCCGCACGCGGGTACCCGGTCGCCCCCTCCCGCGGCAAAGCCGCTGGAGCCTCCCCCTCTCGCTCGCCGTGCTCGCTAGATAGATTCCCACGGGCTTGCCCCTGGGAATCTATCGCCTGTTTGGTGCCTTCTAGAAGCTGATCGGCTGCCGTGTCAGTAAGCCCTTTTTCGTCAAGGAGACCGACTCTTCTGCCATGAAGCATGGGCTCAATGTTTCTGACTGTTACCGGGAGTAACGCATCCTTTCTCTCAATGATCCCGAAACGGCTCGCGAATTTTGCCAGTGGAGGATAAGGACCCGTCCGGACCACAAGGGGGAACCGCGCCCTGTTTTCAAGGACTCTCCCGGCATCATCCAGAAGGTTCTTCGGCATCTCAACAGAGAAGACCGCATTCTCGGGAAAAGGCCCTTTGAACGACAGATACGCCACCGTGTTCTCCTGATCGCTATTCTCCTCGGGCCGATAGATTTTCTCACCGCTCCTCAGGACAACCTTCCTGGCGAGGTCGCGTGAAACGGGTGCTGAGAAGTCCACTGACATGGGCAACATCGGTATGCACCCCGACTTTGCGTGTTCTCTGGCACACCGGAAGGTTGCGGTGAACGGACGTCTTGACTTGAATTCGAAAATCTGGCTCTGAGTCGTAGCAACGCCGCTTCTTGAGGTGACCCCCTTGCCCCAGGTAAGGCTCACCCTTCTGTTAGCCGGAAAGATGCGCGTACACTGGAGCGCCAAGAGCGAGCGTCCATCAGGGGCTCTGCGGAAAGTCTTCAGTATCGCTTCCCTCTCGCTGCCTTCAATGATCCGCGCGGGGACAGGCTCGACGAGGCCTTCCACAGTGCACGAGACGTTCCGCAGGATCGATTCCCTGGTTGCCTCAGCATCCAGCGTGAGGAGGAAGATCTGGTCTTCCGCAATATACTCGGAACCCTCGGGTGGCCGAACGGTCTTGACGGCCGGGCCTCCGGTTGAGAATGAAAATGTTTGTGGCCCAAGCATATGCTTGCCATCAAGTGTCACCAGGCCTTGTTTGAGGGTGAACTGGCAGACAACGCCTGCCGGCAGATCACGATCAAAGTCGTAGACCCAGTTCTTTCCATCCGCCCATCGGCCGTGACCCTTTTCGGGGCAGTTTACGTCGAATGGCTCGACCTGCACCATCGCCCCGAAAGGTACCATCTGCTCCGAGAATCTCGCCTGTACCTGCCGAATGCCCTTTACCTCGCCCTGCGGCGTAAACAGGGCAACCCGGGCATCCTCACCCGCTGCCAGACCGGCGACGAACGAAAAGGCGAAGACAAAGAGGATTAACCGGACAAAGTGTGCTGATTTCTTCACGGGATGCACCCCCTGTTTCGAGATCTTTGGAGTTGTGTGAGATGGCCATGCACACCGGCTCGTGCGTGATGGCTGCGTAGATTATAGCACGAGGATGCTGCCACCTACCCCCCTGTTCATGGTATAATTTAAGGTAATACATTTCACACCATTTTGGATGAGCTTCAGAAGGTTCGGGCATGAGCAAAAGAACGAAATTGCGGGAACCCATTATTCCTTCCGAGAAGCCGGATGCGCGCCTCTCGGAACTGGAAGCGCTGTCGGCACGACACGCCGAAGCAGAGCGCGCTCTCCGGGAGAGCGAGGCGCTCTATCGGGCTGTGGTCGAGAGCGTTACCGATGGCATTGCCATTACGGTCGGCACCACGAGGGCCTTCGTCAACAAGGCGTTTCTCGATATCCATGATCTCAAAGATCCATCCGAGGTGGTGGGATTGCCAGTCGATCAGTTTGTGCTTCCCGAACACAGGCAAGAAGTGAGGGAGCGGACCCTCGCCCGCGAGCATGGCGATCCGGTTGAAACTATCGCGGAGTATAAGATCCAGAGGCCTGATGGGGAAGTGCGTACTATACAGGCGTCCGTCGGGACCATCGATTACAAAGGGGAGACTGCCACGCTGGCGGTTCTTCGTGATATAACAGAGCAGAAGCGGGCGGAGGAGGAGATTCGAAATCTCAATGAGGCGCTTGAGCGGAAGATCGGCGAGTTGAACAAGAGCAACCGCGACCTGGAGGCCTTCAATTATTCTGTCTCTCACGACCTTCGCATTCCCCTGATGGCAATAGACGGCTTCTCAAGGAGACTTCTCGACCACTACGCGGATGGGCTTGATCCCAAGGGCGTGCAGATGCTGGGGCTCATCAGAAGTGACGTGGACAAAATGGAGCAGCTTATCAAAGATCTCCTCGTTTACGCGCGCCTCGGAAAGCAGGAGCTAGGGCTGTCTACGGTCTCGATGGAGCAAGTCGTTCGGGGGGTACTGGACGAGCTCGCGGCCATACATTCCGGACGGAAGATCGAGCTGAAGATGGGGAAACTGCCCCCAGCGTATTGCGATGAGTCGATGATGCGGCAGGTCTTTGTAAATCTGCTCTCTAATGCCTTCAAGTTTACTAAGTACCGCGAGATCGCGCGGATCGAGATCGGCGGCTCAGCGGAAGCCAGCGAAAACCTTTACTGGGTCAAAGATAACGGTGTCGGGTTTGATCAACAGGATGCGGAAAATATTTTCGGAGTTTTTCATCGGTTGCATGGTTCAGACCGTTTCGAAGGTACGGGCATCGGCCTTGCCATAGTGAAGAGGATCATCGATTCTCACAAGGGACGCGTCTGGGCAGAAGGAAAGCCGGACGTGGGCGCAACCTTTTACTTCACGCTGCCGGCGGTTGGACACAGTCAAACAAAATAAGTCTATCGGGTCCATTTCGTCTATCTTGTCTTTCTGGTCTCAATGAGGAAAGGGACCGGACGGTCTAAGCAGACTAAATAGACCAGAAGACCAGATAGACTAAATAGACTATTTCTCAATCGTTTGACCATCCCCTAAAGAGCCTTTGTGGAAGTCTTGTTCTCGTGCCTCGGAGCTAATGATACAGTTGGTTCCCACGCGGGTGTTGTCGGGGATAATTGCCTGTTTGCCCACCAGCGTGAGGCCGCCAATCTGCGGCGGGTTCGTGCTCGAAACCGAGACCGTGCCGTCCAAATAGAGCCGGGTCGTGTTCCAGACGAGGCCCTGGGCCAGGGCAGGCAACGACACATTTGCGAAGACGCTGGAACCGGTTCCGGCGCTGAAGAGCCTGAACGCTTCGCCCCCCGTTAAGGGCGCGGTCCCGCCCAGGTTGACCACGAGCGAACCACCGAACGCCACGCTCTGGGCACTGATCTGGTCGTTAGTGAGCGGCAGCTTGCTGACTTCCATGAGGGTAGTGGCGAGTGGAGTAAACGCCAGCGCGCCGCCGAACGTCAGCACGCCAATGGAATCACCCGGCGACAGTGCCGCCCCATTGCTCACGGTAACGCTGCCGAGAATGCTGCCGTTGCCACTGAGCGACTGGCCGCTGCCAAGCGCAAGGCCGCCGGTGAGGGAGCGGCCATCCAGCACGGCGCCGTTGTTCAGCGCGTAGCCCGAAGTG
>JADGQN010000255.1 GCA_017881765.1 Syntrophobacterales bacterium
CGTTGTCACGTCATAGGGGATGAAGAACCACTCGCTGCCCACCATGTCGCCGTGGCCCGCCATGTAAAGCACGATCACGTCCTTCTGCTGGGCCTTCTGCTTGAGCTCCTCGAAGAGATCGGTGATACCCTGCCTTGTTGCCTTTTCGTTGAGAATCCCATAGACGTGAACATTCGCGAAAAGCTTCCGCGCGGGCGGTGAGGTGAAAAATTCTCTGATACTCGCCGTGTCAAATCCGGCGAAATTCAAATTAAGCGCGGGATTCTTGTACTTGTCGATGCCGACGAGGACGAGATGCAGATCGGGCGCTTTGCTCTCGCCCTTTCTCGTCACCGCAATCTCCGCGGGGTTTCCCTCGATGGCATCCTTGCTGAGAGCCACCGCCATCATGACGTTCTCGCCCTCAAGCAGGGCAATGCTGTATGTCTTCTCGATATTCTTTCCCTTCTGAACAATGACTGTATTCTTCCCGTCTTCCGGCACTCTCTTCCCGTTATGAAAGAGCCTTACCTCGCCCACGCCGCCACCCATATCTTTCGCTTCCACGGTGACCTGAAGTTGCTCTTTCTCCAGCGTCGCATTGTTGGCGGGTGACAGAATAGCGACCTGTGGCGGTAACTCCTGCGCGAGCTTGAGAATCGGCATCTCCACGCGGGCGTCATCAGGCACGGCCTGTCCGGGTGCCGGTGCAGGTCTGGCCGGAGCAGCTTCCTTCATGGATGCGATAACCTTGGAATCGGGCTCGGCCCCGGTTATGACTGCCGTGATAACGTCGGGTCGAAAAAACCGTTCGAAAAAACGGGCCAGGGGGTAGAATAAAGCCTCCCGATCCCTCCCGCTGTTGACGTGCCACCCGAGGAGCTCGTCTGCACTTTCGCTGCAGTCATAGTACCCGGAGGGACTCCAGACAACCCAGCGTTTTTGGTCGCCGTGGGCCAATAAGGAGAGAAGTAGTTTGCCGTCCGTCACCCTGAACCAGTTTATGGTGCCATCGCTCAAGGCCGCGACTGCAAGCCTGCCATCTGGCGACACGGTGACGCTCTGCGCCGTGCCCGCGATTGGAACCTTCCATTTCTCTTCCGTCTCTTTTGTGAGGAGCCGAAGGTAACGGGATGTACCATGGAGGATACCCTGGTGGTCAGGGGTAAGGGCAAAGGAGTACGAGGTCTCAAAGTCGGCCATCCTTATTCTTTTCCCGTTGATCATGGGTTCTTTGGTTTCATTCCAGTCGGTAACCCGTATGCCCTCGGCCTCACTGATGGGACCAGACAATTTCTCCTGTGACTTGCCGGGGTCATGGGCCGTCAAAACGCGTGCCGGGAACGAGAAAAGGACCGGCGTCTTGCCCTCTCTCTGGAGACCGAATCTGATGGTTGCTCCGTCGGATGATAGGTAGAGAGGGTTATTCCTGAAATCAGGTCGCCTCACAACGCTGAAAACCTGTACCTTGTTCGTGTCATCCACTGCCATCATCCAACCGGAATAGGTTCCTGCAACTGTACTATTACCTGGCAGCGTGATTATGTCAGTGATGCGGCTTTGACCTACGGCAATGTCAGTATATGGTCCCTTTCCCCGGTCCAGCCACTTTCGCAGTACGATCCTGTCTCGCGCATCCCTCCATCCGCCGCCGCAGTATAAGCCTGTCCCATCCCGGGACCACTGGATCACCGGGATGTCTCCGGTCACGCCGGTCGTGTCGGGCGAGTAAAGGTAGGAAAGGTCTCGGGCAGAGATCACGTCGATCTTTGGCACGTCGGTATACCCTACTGCGAGCATGGCGCCGTCCGGAGAAATCCGGACAAGCCAAGGTCTATTGCCACCCCGTGCCTTTTCATGCCTGAGGCTCCGAAAAGAGGGTGAAGTGGCGTCATCTCTGATTTCGTAGAGACGAACATATCCATCCTCGGAGCCGGT
This sequence comes from Syntrophobacterales bacterium, assembly GCA_017881765.1. Taxonomy (GTDB): domain Bacteria; phylum Desulfobacterota; class Syntrophorhabdia; order Syntrophorhabdales; family WCHB1-27; genus JADGQN01. Next base: position 1,918 of record JADGQN010000255.1, read on the forward strand.
AACAAAATGGGTTATTCCGTCTTTATCGGGTGGCGCAAAGTCAATGCTGCCGGCTCTACCGGCCCGCAGAGCAAAGTCCATGCGTGCGCTACTTCCGTAATAACCGTGATCGAGCCCGATCAGTTTTCCGTCACTCGCTCTAAAAAGTGCGAGACCGTTCCGATAAGGCTGCATGGCCGCCAGGTACTTGCCGTCCCGTGAATAAGCCAGGAAAACCACAAATTCCGATAGTCCAGCTGTCAGACGCCTCTGAAGCCGTCCCGTGGTCACATCGAAGAGATAGATGGAACGTTCACCCCAGTCCTTACCGGTATAACCCGCGCAGGCGATCGTCTTCCCATCGGGTGATAGCGCCATCGCGTATAGCTCACCCTCCAGGTCATCGCCGATAGGCGGCCTGAGCACGGACAGCAGTTTGCCGCTCTTGGTGTCCCAAATACGGACGGTCTTGTCAATGGATACGCTGACGATCTGCTTTCCTTCGCCATCGGCAGCCATACGATAGATTCTGCCTGCGTGGGCCCCGATTTCGAGACGGAGTATGGGCTCCGAAGGCGGCTCCAGGGCAAAGGCGGACGAAAACAGAAGAAGAGATGCAACGATAACGACGGTGAGGCGGATTGCGCGCACCAACGCTTCCTCCCAGTTAAGCACGAGTATCACACGGGTCGCTGTGCATGTAAAGCGATTTTTATACCTTATACGGTCCTTTCGTCCCTTGCATCGCACCGTGGTGATGCTGAGAATATAACAGTAAGAACGAATCGGAGGTGGAGAATGGTTAACGTTGCGCTGCTCGTTCGTCTGGAGGCGAAACCGGGCAAGGAAACGGATGTTGAAGATTTTCTTCGCAAGGGACTGGCGTTGGTGCAGGCAGAGCCGGAGACCACCGCATGGTTTGCAATCCGTCTGGGCGTTTCAACCTTCGGCATCTTCGATGCTTTTCCTGACGATGCGGGTCGGCAGGCCCACCTGTCAGGAAGAGTCGCCGCGGCGCTCAAAGAGAGAGCTGCCGAGCTCTTTTCCCGGCCGCCTGTTATAGAGACTGTAGACGTACTTGCCGCAAAGCTTCCTTAGGAAGTGCCGGCGGGGTCACGTCTTGTCATATACCGATTTGCATTCAAGATGGACGACCCAGCCTTCGGCCGGGTACCCCGGGCGGCACGAGGAGATGGTAGCGGAGCATCCTGTAAGGACGCAGCACACCCGCCGGTGGCGGGTACCCGGAAGGTATACACTTGAAGGCGAATCGGTATTAGAGGAGTGTCTCATGTCCACAGAAGCCAACAAAGCAATTATCCGCCGCCTGTATGAAGAGTTTCTTAACAAGGGTGATCTCTCAATAGCAGACGAACTTCATGCCGCAAACTTCGTCTACCACGAGTTCGGACAGCCTGCGGTGGGACTGGGAGAATACAAAAAGCGCAACTCGGTCTTCTTCCATGCCCTGCCCGACCGAAAGGTTGTAATCGAGGATCTGATCGCCGAAGACGACAGGGTAGTGGCCCGTGCCACAATGCGCGCCACGCAAACCGGCGACCTTCCAGGCATTTCTGCCACCGGCAAGTCCGTGACCGTGACATCCATCATTATCTATCGCATATCTAAAGGCAAGATCGCTGAAGAATGGGAATCCTGGGACGCGCTGGGCATGATGCAGCAGCTCGGTGTCTCCCGCCTTCCGGGGGGACCAAACACAGGTTCCTAGTCGCTGGGTGCTTCTCGGGAATGGTCCGGCACGTAGTTTTTGTGAGCTGGTCCCGCTACTACCTGCGAGTCTGCGCGGACGCAATGTTAGAATAGGCCGAGTTTCCTCCGGCATTATACGCACGCACGCGATATCTGTACGTGGTTGCCCTCCCCAGCCCGGTATCATTGTATGCGGTTACCTTTGGTCAGACGGCCGCAATCTCGGCAAAATCCGTGCAGGTTGAGCCCTGGCATCGTTCAATCCTGAAACCCTCTTCGTTGTTTGCATTGTCGCGCCATGAGAGATTTATCCGGCTGGAAGAAGCGGCCGCCGCAATCACATTGCTCGGTGCAGCCGGCGGGCGAGGATGCTCCGGTTTCACGTAAACAGCGATGCTGTCCGTTTGTGACCCGGAACCTGTCAGAGCCTTTACATTGAGCGTATGCTCACCTTCTACAAGACGTGATGCGTCCCATGTGCCGGTCCAAAGAGATGGGTTGTCCGGAATATTGGTCATGGTCTGCCATGCACCCCTATCAACCCGGTACTGCACCTGCGTTACGGCGTTCGGGTCGAACACCAATGCCCTGATTGGATTGGCAGCGGCATCGGGGACGGTATACGCATACGGATTGACGACGCTGCCCAGGCGCCGGTTCATGGGAGCCGTGATGAGAACTGCCGGCCACGTATTGATCGTTTGGGCGACCGACGAGAGCCCGTTGCAATCGATGGCCATGACGGTAAACTGCTTCTGGTCCGACTCACCGAGAGATGCAGCCTCGGAGTAAAAGATGCCTTCCCGCATGTACTGCGCATAGAACTTCTCGGAGGATGAATGTAAGTGTCCATATCCGTACAGGGAGGCCCGGTAACTGTCCATGAGGCTTACGAACTGATCTTTTCCGTAGTAGAGATAGGTATCGAAGATGCTGCCGGTGGACGCGAGCGGGTGATGGCCGAAAACCAGCGTGAGGTTGGCATTGCTGTTCTTGCTCAACTCGTCACTGATGAACGCAAGTTCGTTTTGATCAAGTCCTGCATAATCTCCGTAGGGCCAGAAAATGCTGAACGAGTCACCGGTGTTGTCAGCCGTGTTGACCCCGAGAAAATGATAGGTTCCAAACGGGAATGTTCTCGTCCATGAGAGTTGTGCCTTTCCGGTTGCCCTGCCTTGAATGGAGTTGTGCAGGTAGTAGGTAAAGTACCGGTCGTTGTACGCATCGTGGTTGCCGGGGATGTCGTAGTAGAATGTCGCGTCGACGCCATTGCTCCTCAAAATATTTGCGTACTCCGCCCACTCCTCCTGATAGGGACCGTTTGGATAGCCAAAGATGTTCCCGTTGGTGGAATCAGTGAGATCGCCGGTGACCACAATAAAGCTCGGGTTGATGACGGTCTTTGCTTGGCTGACGAGCCACTGGAGGTTCGTGCTATCCTGATCATCGCTTCCAATGTGCACGTCGGACACGTGGATGAACCAGAATAGTTTGTCAGTGTCCGCACTGTAGTAAGCGGAATGGGGGTCTCCTGCGAGCAGACATGCCGGCGCAAGGGCGCTCAAGAGAAGAAAGAAGGGGATGATCACCAACCATGAGGGACGGTTGATCTGTTTTATTGTCGACATTGATGGACCCTCCTTCGCGGGATGGTTACCTGTGTTTACGAACATTGTCGATGTATCTGTTCAGCGTATCTCGTGCCTTTGGGTCCGAGGTGTGCGACTTGGCCTTCTCCAGCGCATCGATCGCATCGTCGTGTCTTCCGGATTCAACGTAGGCTAGTGCGAGGTTGACGTAGGTATCCACATCGGAAGGGGCCAGTTCAGTCACCTTCTTGTACTCATCGGCTGCGCCCGGGAAGTTCTTCTGAACATGGTAGAGCCGCGCGAGATTTCGGTGGGCGTCGACGAAAGAGGGGTCCGCGGCGATTGCTCTCTTGAACGCATCCTCGGCGGCACGATACTGGTGGCCACTCTCCTGCACCTGCAGCCTCGGGGTGTGATCATAAAAGCCTTTGTTGAAATATTCCAAACCCACTTGGTTGTGGTGTGCTGCGTCCTGCTCAGGCTGCTCGGCACATCTTGCAGGAGAGGCGGTGACGAGGAGAACGACGAGGGCGACCAGCAGGAAAAGAGTCGCCGGGAGTCGCCTTGGTTTCGATCTGTCCAGTGAGTTTTTCATGAATAACCCTCCTTATCCCTTCAGGGGACATAAAAGCAGGCAGGCCAATCTACATAGTGTTCTGGGATGTTTCCGGCCCGTGACCATGCGCTTGACCCTCGCGCAATAGCAATTATATCGCTGCCGTGCCTGTTGTCAAGCACCCTTTGGTATTAATCGGTATGCACTTTAAGGCTTAACCTAAATGGCTATTTCCTTATCACGCAGGATGCCGGGCTATTCTTCCGGAGCCCTCTTCACCACAAGTCTGGCGACCAGCGGAATAAGCAGATAAGCGAGTTTGCGTTTGCAAATCCTCTTGCTTCGTTTTACAATGCTGCAAAATCATAGATGAAGGCGGGCCCATATGCCGACGTATGAATTCAACTGTGAAAAGTGCGCTAATGCTTTTTCGCTTATTCTGAGTATTCGGGAATTCGAGAAGGAAAAGGAGCGCATCAGATGTCCGAAGTGTAAGAGCAAGAGAGTGAAGCAGGCTTTCTCCTCGTTTATAGCAAAAACGACCAAGAAGAGCTAACAGAAGAGCTAACGCCCACACTCTTGAGCCGCTACGGTGCAGTAGAGCCCTTTCCCTTCGAGAGCGGGCTTGAAGCAGCCATTGTCGGATACGCATGTTGCTTTTGCCACGTCTCCTGACTGCCATCTCTCGATCAGCCCGGGCTCCCGTATGAGCGGCCGGCAAAGGGAGACATAATCTGCGTACCCATCCGACAGCACCCGCCTTGCCCACTCGAGGGAGCGGATGCCGCCCACGAGCATGAGTGGCACCCGGATTTGTTCCTTGTAGCGGCGCGCCTCATCGAGATAATAAGGCTTTTCCTCCATTCTCGGCTTAGCTTTCCGGGCAGGGAAGAATTCTCCAAATATGCCCTCAACGTGGTTGCCACCGCTCATTTCTATCGCGTCTATACCTGCTTCTTCGAGGAGAGAAGCGACTTCGAGCATATCATCCACGGTGTAGCCCCCTTCAAGAAACTCCTGTGAGTTCAGCTTCACGAGGAGCGGGAACCCATCACCCACCTCACGTCTCGTCACGCGAACAACCTCCAGGAGGAATCGCGCCCTGTTCCTGACCGGCCCTCCATACGAGTCAGTCCGCTTGTTGGAATAGGGCGAGAGAAATTGGCTCACGAGGTAGCCGTGGGCTGCGTGGATCTG
>JADGQN010000256.1 GCA_017881765.1 Syntrophobacterales bacterium
AATGACAGCAAGAGCATGACTATCAAGAAAGCAAGGGCTGACGCAATCAAGGTATTAATACAAGCACATTAACCTATTTACCCCTCCCTCCCCCTCAAGCGAGCCGTTTACTTAGGGTGTTGAGAATTTAATAGCAGAGACCTTCTTCTTCGGATATAATCGAAGAGGGAGGTCTCTTTTTTTGGCCGAGAAAGGTATTTACGAGCGTGTACCAAAGGCTGTGGAGGATATCCAGGTAAATTTTTGCAGGAATCCCAAATGCCCCAACTTCGGAGTGCCGGCCAGCACTGAGGCGCAACCAAGAGGGCCTGGCGCCAAAGATAGAGGCCGGGACGCCTATGAGAAGGACATACACAGCAAAACTGCTCCTGTTCTGGTCTGCCTTTATTGCCGGGAAGAACCGGCCCTTAAGAGTAACCTGGGCATCTACGAAGAATTTGCGAGGTTTCGGGCATATCTTGCCCCCAGGCCAACAATGGCCTGTCCCAAGAAAGACTGTCAAAGCCATAAAGAGAATTTTGCAGAAACACAGTTCCAACTATTCGGAAAAACAAGATCCGGCAGCCAGCGTTTCAGGTGCAAAGTATGCGGCACCGTGTTCTCGATTGCAGCCCCGACGAACAGGCAGAGGGTGCCTCATAAGAACCTGACGGTTTTTCGCCTCCTCGTAAACAAAATGCCTTTTCGCCGGATATGCGAAGTGGCGAACATAAGTCCGAAAACTCTCTATCGTAAAATCGACTTTATCCATCGACAGTGCATCCTCTTTGCCGGGAACAGGGAACGGACCCTGCCTGAAAAGCTGATCCGCAGACTTTATGTGGGAGTCGACCGCCAGGACTACACGGTTAACTGGACAAGCTCCGCCGACCGCAGAAATGTGCAGCTGGGCGCTGTTGCCGCGGCGGACAATGCCACCGGTTATGTTTTTGCCACCCACCTTAATTTTGATCCTTCTGTGTATCCACGCGATATAGAAAAAGAAACGCGCACGATCGGAGATTACTCCAAAGATCCTCCCTTTAGGCGTTATGCACGGCTATGGACCGGAAAGGACTACTTTGATTCTTTACAGAGACGAAGTGGCGATCGACTAAAATCAGGCAAAGGGTCACTCATGAATAACATCACCCTCGCATATGAGGACGCTGCAGAAAGGGCCGATAGTGAGATGTCCGAAGCCCAGGATGAAGATACCATGTTACCTCTCTCTGGAATGCAAGTACATGCGGAATATACACTCTACGGACACTTCTTTTTTCTGCGAAAACTCTTCGAAAACGTTGAAAAGGTTCGCTTTTTCCTGGACCAAGACTCTGGAATTCGTGGGGCCTGCCTCACTGCCTTTTGTGATCGCATCAAACAGGCACGTTGCGATGCCTTCTACGTCAGGATCGAGAGCGATATAAGCATAGATGAGAAGCGAAGCATCCTGGCTGACAGCAGGAGGAAATTCGCAGTGATGAAGGCACTGCATCCGGATCTGAAGGACTCCCAGGTAAAGCTCCTTACGATTAAAGAAAAGCTGAAGGATCTGAAGGCTGTCGGGAAATGGAACGATCGATGGGTAGAGCATCCGTTCCCCAACATGGGGGAACCGGAGAAGGCTATGTGTTACCTGACAGATATGCAAGAGTATGATGAAGACCATGTTGCATGGCTTTATAATAAGGCCAGCCTACATGCGGTGGACAGATTCTTTATGCAGGTCCGGAGGAGGCTGTCACTTTTGGAAAGGCCAATCTCCAGTGCGAGCAATACGGGCCGTAGATGGTACGGTTACGGGCCGTATAATCCTGCCATGGTTGCCAAACTCTTAGATATCTTTCGGGTTTTCTACAACTATGTGGAGGTTGGTAAGGACAAACAGACACCGGCTATGAGGTTAGGGTTGGCACGAAACGCTACAGATCCGGGAGATATTATGCACTATACATTAGGCGACCCTACATCATCCCGTAATGGGCGCAGCTACTCTTGAATACCGCTTGCGATTGTGAATTCCGCAGATTTGACTTGATCATTTGGTAAGAAGCCGATATTAATGTCACGAAATGTCCTGGTTTTCCCTGCCGGAACAGTGTCATATATTATGAAAGGAGTAGCGCCCAAGAAAGTGCCGTTTGCAGAGTAGAAATCTGCGCCCCCCAAAACATTCTTACAATTATGCTTGCTACTGTTCTTTATTGTTATTGACTTGATTATTGCTACCGCACCAAACCCGCTTATTTCCCACGAAGATTTTATTATTTTGAGATTTCGTAAACAGTCACTTCGTGCATAATCTATAAGATCCTGAGATCGTGCCAACGTAATGCTGCAAAAAAGAAAACACGACCAATAGCAAGCTAAGAATAGATTTTCTAGTCATTATGGACCTCCTCTTGCACTTGTACGCTAGTACTCTTTTCTTATATTACTTCAGACTCCGAATCGTCTTGTACTCTGGGATTATTTCTGTTGGGGAAAAATGCTAAAGGCAATTATTAGCCCTAAAATCATTGAGCCGTTTTCCGAACAAAACTTTCTCCCATCTCGACCATGGATTTGTTTTGTTGTCATATATAATTTCGCCGATTAGTACAGCACCAAACGGAATAATTGGAGAGGTAAAGGAAAAATCTTCGGCATAAAAAAGACCCGTTGGACCTTGAAGGTTCAGCGGGTCTTTCTGTTTATTCCAACACCCTAAGTAAACGGCTCGGATTCTACCCGGTAGGGGGACAAATGTTAAGCAGTTTTCAGCACGTTAAGCGATCGGCTCGACATTCTCTGCCCTGCCGCCGCCATCGACCTATGTCGTCTCTTACTTCCTACACTTCCTTCTTAGTCCCCCCAAACCAACGATGCCAAGGCCCAGAAGAAATACTGTCACGGGTTCTGGTACACTGACACTAAGGAGAGATGTTATTACGGAACCGTTGCCTGCGCCGCCTGTGTTGCCATTGCTCGCATTGGGCGCACCTTGAGAATTGGAATTGGTAGCACCACCGTCACCATTGCCAGCGTTCCGAGAAAAGTCTATGCGTCCATCTCGATTATGTCCTCCGCCTCCCAGACCGTACGCATGATCGGCGGCGAGAAACATAAAGGCAACGACAACGAATAGTACCATTGATTTCATCTTTTTCCCCCCGCATCCCGGCATCATGCGCTCCACCGTTATGCTATACGACTAGTATGCCCCCGGGGTTCTGTTCTGTCAACACATATATCGGAATAAGAAGTATATATTTGTGGCTTATGCCGAATGGCATCTGCATGTGTTCCAACGCGTCATGCGACCCAAGTACACGGGTTTGCGGTTTGACTTTGCTCTCATTGATCACGGGATGGCTGGGCTGACAGGTCTGGAACGTGCTCAGCGATTCAGACGCATCGGTCCCGGTTTGGGTGGTTTCTCTATCTAGATGGGGCTTCAGCGTGCATCGGCGATAAAGACTTTGCGTGGTGAGCGTGGTTCGACCCCAAGCCCCTCACCTTTTTCTAAAGTCAGCCGATAATATGATTGCTTGAAAAGGGCAAACCAGCCGAAAGGCTGGGACGCAAAGCCACTGGCCTAAGTCTTGCTTGGCAAGATATGGTAGCAGGGTTGCCAGGCGAGTACAGTACCTCTTGTATACTGCAGTTCGCTGATCTACAATCTAACAGGTGTTGTGGTCCGATGTCTGAGATTTCGTGTCCTTCAATTGTTGGTCGTTTGGACGATTAAGTAATGCACAATTAGAAACAACGTCCCCACCTCTTTACTCTTTATGTCAACGGCTGGCCCTGTGTCCTCTCCACTATCGTAAAAGATGGCGCTCCGTGTAATGCCTCTAACCATCAGGTGATGCACTGCACCCAGGGCATCGATGCGGACGTGTCGCGGCATGACGAGATGGTATCAGCAGGGGATTCGCGCTGTCAATAGAATTTAATAATTCAATGGGCGTCGCGGCTTCACCCTCCGAACACCTCATCAAAAAAACGCTCCTTATCCAGCATCTTCTGCCACGCGCGATGACGCTTCACGCTTTCCATGCGCTGTTCGCGAGAAAAACTCATGAACCGCATCGCCTCAACCGGCCCCAATTCCTTCACGAGGATATCAATACCCTTCTTTATCGTCGCTTCTTCGGCGAAATAGCGTTCCGCTTTCATCGCAAATCCTCCTCTGCGCAAAAGTACACGGGACCGCCATACCATGTGGAGATCGCATGTTTAGCACATTTCTTCACCAGCCTATCGTCACAAGTAATGAATTTTGCTTTACCAGCTTCAGCATATGCAATATGGGCAGCATCGGCAGGACCAAATCCCAACGAGACGAGCTCATTGGCTCTCTTACGAACCATTCCCTTATCAGCATCCGACAGAACACCGAAATTCTCTACAATACTGAGCAACTGCAGCCGTTCCATGTCATCAGGAATTGCCCTTATCTCGGCGAAGTGAACGGGAGACACCACCAGAATAATCTGTCCGGCTAGAACCTTGGACATGATGAGGTTTACTGCATCCGTTTCCAGCCTGATCCGCAAAAATTGCTGGTCATCAAATGGTCTACACAAAGCACAGACGTCAAGATAGACGGATGTTCGCAAGGCGGTCATCCTTTCAGCTGCTCGACGCGGAGACGGAACATCTGATCAAGATATATTCTGTGAATTTCAGCCACCAGCCCCTCTGATCTCCGCATGATCGAGTGAAGCCGTGGCGTAGAATAGCGCTGCCTGAATGTCTTCTCTATGTAACTCGGGATACCCCGACAGCAGTTGATCCCACGACTCTCCCTCGGCTACCTGCTCGAGTATGACAGAAACAGGAATTCTCGTCCCTTTTATTACCGGTTTACCGTTGCAGACCCGAGGGTCAATCTCTACGCGATCTAATAGTGTGTTCATGGTGGATCCTCCAGCGTGCACGACATATAGGCTAACACCAAATTATATCAGATAGTTGCGGTCTGTCAACCCGCAGGAGCTTCGCTTCCTTACGGGATGTCACATGCGCGGAGCGCTGAGGGGTGGACAGGATTGACGTAGTATCCTTACAGGATGCTACGCTATCACAATGCTGGCCACGGACACGCTCATCTGTGTACATCTCTCATGGCTCTTATCGGCGTATATCTGTGATAGAAAATTCTTCCTACCGTCTTCACATTGCTTTAGTGTTAGCGCAGCATCCCGTAGGGGAGCATAGCGGTCTTCCACCAGCCTTTCCCTTATCTATTGGATAAGCGAACCAGGGACCTTTCAACAACGGCTAAGCTATTCGATAAAGGGGTTTGCGCTAAAAGCAAGGCACACAGGACGCCGGCTGTATTGGCGCACATGTCGGCATACTCGAACGTACGGTAACCGCTGGGACGCTGAAGGTATTCGAGAGTCACTCCCAACATAACAAAGGCCAGTGCCTAATCACCGTCTGTCTTAATCGTCCCAGTGAAACGAACGTTCTAGCGAAGCGGACGTCCTACGCCGTCTTATCATCCCACGTCCAACGGTACAGCCATCGGACTCGATTCCTCGTATATATTTGGGCAAACCATAGCATCATAAAGGCATAAGCTGCGAAGTGCTCAAGCTTGTCGCTGCCCTTGAACTCCGCCGGGTTGGGTGGATTCGGCATCAGAGAAGCAATGATCACCAGACAACCAAAATGAGGCCCATAGTGAGCCACAGTTTTCGAATTGTTATGTTCGGGTTTCGTTAGAGGACAGAGTAAGTTGACGTAGTTAACAATGTCCCTTCGGCCCACCTATTTCCGTATTCTGAGCACCAAGCTCAGGAAGTACAAGAAAGCGAATCCGCAGGCCAGCAGTCCCCAGAACCCGGTCGCCAGCTTCGACACCGTGAAGTTGACGGTCTGATGCGGGTTCTCGGGGTTGCCTACGACATCTGTCGACCAATACTCGAGCTGGTGGGCTCCGGAACTTGAAAGCGTCACGACGATGCCTTCGGTCTGCGACCCGCCGTCGACCCGGTAGTACGTATGCGCGACACCGGAGCCGCCGGCGTTGTCCAATGCAGTCAGGTGGATCGTCGCCGCACTCACGTACGAGGCCTGCGCGTCGGACGTGGTCGTCGGAGCGATAGCGTCGACGGCGAATCCGAGAGAGACCGTCCACGTCGACGCCAGCGCGCCGCGGAACGACCGGACGCGGTAGTACCACGTGGAGCGCCAGTCCGGCGCGGTGTCGGTCCAGGACGAAGCGTTCTGTGCGAGCGTGGCCACGGTCGAGAACGCGCCATCCGCCGTAGAGCCGTTCGCGCGCTGCACGACGAACCCGTCCTCGTCCGTGGAGTTGTCGGACCAGGTCACGGTGACGCGCGGCCGCGGAGCGCCGCCGTCGGCGACGCGAACGCCGCTCGGAGCGAAGGGCGCGGCGGCCGGGATGCCGCTCCACGCGCCGCGGTACGCGCGCGCCTTATGGGCGCTCGACGACAACTGCAAGTTGAACGCCCGCCCAACGGTCACCGGCATCGTCTGGGCGGCTACGAACGCGACGCCGCGCAGCTCGTAGGAGTTGTCGTCGTTGTCATGGACGATCCTGTCGGCCGCCCACGTGGCTCCGCCGTCGGTCGTGCGCCAGAAAGCCTGCAGAGTACCCACCGCCACCCCGACCTTCGGCCCGGAGAACGCGACGCTGCGAAGGTTGAGGTCCGCGGGGGTCAGGTTCGGCGACGGCGAGGGCACGGTAACCGTGCTCCACGTCGTGCCGCCGTTCGAGGTCGAAAGGAACGTCATCGAGTCCCCTACCGCCCAGCCGTGCAGCGCCTCTCCGAACGTGACGCCGCGCAGGTCGCGGGTCGTGGGCGATGCCACGGAGACCGGGCCGGTCGTCGTGCTCAGCCGGAGGATCCGCCCGCCGTCCCCGACCGCCACAGCGGTCGTCGCGTTCACACGCGCGATGGCGCGGTAGTCGGGCGTCCCGCTCGGG
>JADGQN010000257.1 GCA_017881765.1 Syntrophobacterales bacterium
CGTCCGGATAGGCTATCCCTTCTATCACGATCTCGGCATGGGCGGGTATGAGAAGATCGACGGTCTTCCCTTTTACCACGTCATAGGGCCTGCCCAGTATCCCGCCTATGGCGTCGTATTCGGAAATGTTTTTTGGAAAACCCATCGCACTGCAGATGAAGAGGAGGGGGTCGGTGCCATAAACCGCCGCCACCTGGCAAGGCTTTCCTCTGTCCCAGCACCGCTCGCGGTGGAGCAGGGCATCCTTACCCGGAGACACATAAAACCCCACCTGCCTCTTGTTCATAATCATCTGCCGGTAGGTGCCCAGGTTGAGATGGCCACTGTCGGGATCCCGGGTGATAATTGCGTCTGCTGTTCCGATGTACCTTCCGCCGTCGTGATGCCACATCTTGGGCGCAGGGAACATAGTCACATCAATGTCTTCCCCGGTTACGGTATTTTCATTGATGGGTGCGTCCTTGTCGGGGATCTCGCGAGGCGGAATCCTTTTTTTGTATATGTCCTTGGTCATCCGTATCATCTCAAGGGCGGGAAGATTGAGCGGAAGGCCCAAGGCAAGACTGATCCTGTTCAAGCTGCTGCCGAGGATGTTACTCAATACCCTGTTTCCTTTTTTGTAACCCTTTACATTTTCGAAGAGCAGGGCCGGTCCGCCGATCTTCTTGCCGGTCAAATAGGTGAGGGCGGAAAGCTCCTCGTCCCAATCGACTTCCTCCTTGATCCGCGCCAGCTCGCCGATCTTTTCTACCTCTTTGAGCCAATCCCTCAGGTCGTTCCAAGCTATCATCCATTTCCTCCTTGTAACTTATCTCATATCAGGCATGTTCTTTTTCACCCTGGCTACCCAGTAATTCCACATGCGATCCAGGGGCAGGGCGTTGAAAAGCGCAACCTCCATGGCGCGCTTGGCCTCGTCACGGGCGAGATATTTTACCTGCTTGTCTAATTGGAGGGCCTGGAGCTGAATAGCGGCATTATCCCGCATATAGATGGCCGAAGCCACCACATGCGGGAGACTCTCTCCAACGACATCGCAGCCGTGACCGCGCAACAGATGAGCCCTGTACTGGCCCAGGTGCTTTGCTATGCGTTCCCCTTCCTGCCGCGTGGAGATCAACATGCCACCATCCTGCTCGTAGTCATCATAGACCGGAACGCCCTGATACAGGAAACCACCAACGTGCGTGACGGGTCGCAGGGGAATATTGGTAACCGAGAAAGGTATCACCGCGGCAGGGTGCCCGTGAAAAACAGCGTTCATGTCGGGACGGGCCTTCAGTATTGCCCCGTGGATGATGCGTTCTCCGTACGGCCTCATACTAGTCTTTGTCAGGAGATTTCCATCGAGGTCGATCTCCAGGATGTCATCTTTGGTCACCTCGAAGGGGGAGATGGAACGGGCTTGAAAAAAAGAGTTGGTGTTCTCCGGGCTTCTCAGGCTTACATGTCCCAGCGCATCGAGAACACCTTCGTTCGCGAGGATCCTGTTAGCCATGACGACCTGTTCGATGGCCTCCGCGACAGTCTTCGGGGTATTCTTCGGTGGCTCAACGGGCATCATCGCACTACTATCTCCTGGCATATCGGGCTCCTATGCATCGCATGGTTACTCCGGTGGCTGACTCCCTGGCCCCTAAGCTGAAACGTCACACTCCACCCGTCCGGGGGTGGAGTGTGACCGTTCTGCCGCGAAAGCTGGAAAATCACCGATGCTAATACTGGTATGGCGTCGGAATGTTCCTGGCCTTTTCCTGACCCTTCCAGTATTCGATGCGTTCTTTTATGAAAGCGACCCACGTATCGACCTCTTTATCCTTATAGCCCTTGGATACGAGGTCCTTCTTGTAATCGCCGATGACGGGCTCCGCAGCTTTTATCCATTTGGCAGATTCGGCGTCTGAAATAGGCACGACCTGACCGCCCTGGCTAACCAGGAACTCCCGGCCTTCGATATCTATCTCATTCCACGCGAGCGCCCACTTATCCTTATATTCTTTGGACGTGTCGTCGAAAAGTTTTTTCATGTCGGCAGGAAGAGCATCCCACTTGTGTTTATTCATTGCCACGTAGAAAGAAAAGACGCTTCCCACTTTATACGATGCAGTGACGTACTTGATCAGCTCGCCGATTTTGAAGCCCTTCAGTTGTTCCATCGGCCCCATGTTCCCATCGACAACGCCCCTTCTCAGAGACTCGTAGAGGTCAACCATCTCAATGGGCATCGGCGTCGCACCGAGCGCCTTTACGATATCCCCGACCCTACCCGTGCCCCTGATCTTCAGGCCTTTGAGATCTTCCAATGTTTTTACCGGTTTGTTGATGGTCTGGAGGACGTTCGCGGGGCTGGTGCCGAAGACGAGCGGATGAAACTGATCCCATTCCTTCGGTTTGAACTTGTCATAAAAGTCGTTCGACACGTAAGTGCCGACCCAGCCATTCGGAAAGCCGAGCGGCAGTTCCATGGCCTCCATAACCGGGAAGCGCCCTCTTGAGTATGCGCAGTGAGAGAGGCCGATGTCAGCAATACCCGTTGCGACGCCGGCGGCGATCTTGGGCGCTGTCAGCAGCGTCCCACCCGCAAAATAGGATATCTCCACCTTGCCATTCGATTTCTTGTTGATGTCTTGAGAGAATTGATCAAAGAGCACGGCGTTTTTGTGTGTCGGCGGAAAGAAATTGGCAAATTTGAGCTTTATGGGCTCGGCTGCGTAGGTAAAGGAATAGGTCGTTAAAAGAAACGAAGCGGCTAACACGAACAATACTACTTTTCGTCCCATCTTGATACCCCCTCACTTTTTTGATATATCTCTGTTTCTGCAGAGAGCGCCTACCTTTTCGTATGCATCTTGCGAATCGGCTTGCTGCGCTCTTCTCACCTCCCACTGACCACTATTCAATTCACCATTCGCTATTTACTTGCCACTCACACTCTCTGCCACTCTTCTTTCATTTGTAAAAGACCGAAGGAAGCCATAGCACCAACTGCGGAATGAGAAAGAGGAGACCCCAGACAAATATGAGAGAAATCAGGAACGGCGCAACGCCCCTGTAAATCTGGCCTATAGGCACCTTTGTTATGTTCTTCACCACAAAAACGCAGATTGCCACCGGCGGAATGACAACGCCGATCATGACGACAACACAGATCACTATCCCGAACCAGAGTGGGGGGAAGCCGAGCTTCAAGACCGCCGGATAAAAGATCGGGGTCGCGAGGATCATGAAGGCAAGGTCATCGATGAACGAGCCGCCTATCTCAAATACGATACAGATCAGTATCATGATGAGGTAGCGGTTAAGCGGCAGCGCCACAATCCAGTCCGCCGCTTTCTGGGGGATATTGGTCACGGCTATGAAATGGCCGAATATGGCGGAGCCGGCAACGAGCATGAGAAGCATTCCCGCCGTCCGCAAGGATTCCGTAACCGAGGAGACGTATTTCTTGAAAGTCATATCCCTTTTTATGACCGTTAATGCTAGAAGGGCGAACGTACCCACGGCGCCTGCTTCCGTTGGAGTGAAATAGCCCTGCATGATGCCACCTACTACCACGAGAAACAGGAGGAGCACCCAGAATATCTCGGGCAGGGATCGCGCTCTCTCCTTCCACGTCGATCTTTCAGACTTGGGAGCAATGGCCGGATTGATCCTCGCCCATCCGTAGATGATTGCGATGAATAACGCGGCGATGAGCAGCCCTGGTATCAGCCCGGCCATGAAGAGCTGTCCTATCGACTGCTCGGTAAGTATGCCCATGATAATCAGCGTAACGCTCGGTGGTATGATGCAGCCGAGGCTGCCCACGGTCGCGACGATTCCCGTAGAAAGAGTCCTGCTGTAATTGTAGCGGTCCATCTCCGGGATGGCGACACTTGCAAAGGTCGCGGCGGTGGCGGCTGACGAGCCGCAGATCGCCTTAAAGCCTGTTGCCCCGATGACCGTGGCCATAGCCAGACCACCCGGAATATGGCCGACAAATGTATGGGCAGCTTTATAGAGCCTCACGGCTATGCCTGCGTTGAAGCCGATCTGGCCCATCAGAAGGAAGAGCGGGAAGACCGTGTACCCGTAATTGGTAATAACATCAAACACGTCTCGCGAAATCAGGTTCATGGCTGAGCTCCAGCCATTGAGATAGCCAAACCCCACGAAACCGACAATCGCCATGCCGAAGCCCAGCTCGATGCCTGTCGAAAAAATAAGAAGCAGCACGGCGAGGGAAATAATACCTACGGTGACCTCATTCATATTGACCCCTCCAGATCTTCACGATATCGAAGATGAACACGAAGCACTCCAGAAAGCAGCAGACAGCCACCCCGTAGGCGACGGGATAAAAGGGTAATTTGATCGTGGGTGAGACCTCTCCCGAGGCGCGAAACTCGGCGCCAACGTTGAAAAGGTTGTAGCCGATGAAAATGAACAGGATGATGACGAGCACGCGTGTGAATGTGTTCATTATGTTCTTGTTCCTGGGGGACAACTTTTCCAACAAGAACTCCATGTAAACGTGTCCCTTGTCCAGTGAAACCTTGGGGATCCCGAAGCCGATGACCACCGCCAGGCACAGGGCAACAATCTCATACGTACCGATGATCGGATGACCGGTTGCGCGCAAGAGCACATCAGCCACGGTCAAGCACATCATAAAGGTGAGGGTCACACCGGCAATGAGGTTCAGGGCCTTACTGACGATGCGCAGAGCAGAGTATAAAGCATCCATCGTTCCTCCTTGTTGATCTGGCGAAACAGCAACGACACCAGAAGAGCCATAATTATAAAAAACCACCAAGGGCGCCCGGCAGGTGCCGGGAGCCACGAAAGTAATCTATTCTATAAATGAGGCCGATTTCATGTCAAGACAATTCTCTTAAGCAAAGCAGTTGTTCAGGCCTGGATGCGCTTGACCGCGTGCTTGAGACCTTCGACCTTCGATTCTACCAATCCCCGGGACTCAGCAGCCTGCACGAACTCCTTGAACTGCGCAAACCCCAGGGCGCTGAACTGCACTTTTCTTTCGAGCAACCTTGAGTTCACCGTGCGGTACGAGTGATAGGCGGTTGTGTCTCCCTTGTCCAGGTCCTTGAGGACGTCAAGAAGGACTGCAAATGCTTTCTGTTGCGGGCCTTCCCTCCTCAGAGCGTCCGGCGCAGGGTAAACCAGGGCTTCAGCACCTTTGCCTTCGATCGTGACAAAACCGGCCTTGACGGCAGCAGTGACAAAGTCACTCCAGTGAGAGAAATTGAGCTTCTTCTCGTTGAAGTTCGGGTTTAACATCTTCATTCTGATCTTAACTGAGCCAAGGCCGGGGCTAACCTTCTTCTTCAGCATCAAGTCGGCGGCCTCTGCAAGCAACTGAAACCAGTCGTCCTTGGTCGTCGGGGTTATGACGCTCCGTGGCTGCGCCGTCTTGTCTTCCGCTGCCGGAACCGTTTTCTGAGGCGATTCTTCATCGTCACCGCCCGGGACCAGTCCCCGGTAATCTACATAGCTGTCAGCCAGCGCGAGCAGATCTTCAGAGGCGTTCTGGGTGTTGCAGACGATGTGCACCATCTTGCCTGCGCGCCGCAGGGCGAGCACGAGAAAACGAAAATCACTATCACCCGTTACAAGGATGAAAGTATCTATATGTTCGTGGATACGCATGACCTCCATGGCATCGGAGACCAATACCATGTCAGAGCTATTCTTGCGTCCTTTAGGCACGTGGACAAGATAAAAATATCTCCTGGTCAGGAATGGCGCGAGTTTCGAGAAGGCCGGATAGGCCCAGTTGCCATAGGCACGAGCCGCCACGATCCTGCCTTTAGCCTCAGCGTACTCAATCAAGCCCTCCAGGAAGAGGGAGTCAGACCCGGGGTTTACATTTTCCAGATCCCAGAGAATAGCAACGTTGCTCATATTCTTTAGCCTCTATAGCCATTATACAGGTTTACGGAGCGAGGTGCAAGCACAAGAACGTGAGACGTTCGCGCCACGCACTCGGACGTGGGACGTCCGCTTCGCTAGGACGATGGACGACCGTCACGCGCGGCGTGACTAGGACGACAGGTGACGCTGGGACGCGTCGCAAAGATTTGCAGGTACTTATTGTCCAGTCCATGTTTCTATCAGCCATCTATCTTTTCCCACGGTTTGCCGTTGCGTCCATCGTCCCAGCCCGCAGGGCGATCGTCCTAGCGAAGCGGTCGTCCTGCGGTCCTTCTCTTCCATCCTCCAGCGAAGTGCAGTATAGTAGGTGTGCCATGAGCCAGATTCCTTTATCAACGATCATTATTGCCGTCGCAATGCTGGCCTTTTCCGTAACCATCGTGAGTAAGTTGGGAGGTAAGATCCCGCTCTCAAGACGAGCTCAAGCGTCCCTCCTTGCGCTCGGCGCTGCGGCTCTTCTGGCGGGCATCTATCTGCACCTCGATCAGACGCCTTCGGCCAAGCCTCGCGTTGCCGGGGTGGCAAGACAGGAGAAAAACGAAGGAGCGTCATTCACGTTCACTTTCAATCCCGGCCAGGTTCGATGGGGCGATCGGGTGGAGATTCAAGTTCCTTTCTCTGCCGAATCGATCACGGTATACTTGAACGGGGTACCGCTGCCGAAAAGGGTGAATGGCGGCGGACGAACGATCCGTGTGACCATCCCTTCGGGTGCGAAGACGGGTTACCTGGAGTTGGAGCGGGACGGAACCCGCGCGAAAGCTTCAGAGCCAATCTCTATCAGTCCCTGAAAAAGAACAGGTAAGAAATAATACAGGTAGAGGTAAAGACAAGAGCAAAGGTAGAGGTAAAGACTGAAGCGAAGGTTAAGGTAAAGACCAAAGACGGGCACGTGTTCTTCTCTCTACCTTCGTTCTTGTTCTTACCTCTACCTTCTTTTCGTTTTTACCTTAACCTATGTTTCTGTTCTTACCTGTATTTGTGGT
>JADGQN010000258.1 GCA_017881765.1 Syntrophobacterales bacterium
CAGGGTACTGGAAACGCCAGTGCATTGAGTTTGCACCGACGCCATGGAGCAACAGCACAACCGGCGCATCCTTAGGCCCTGCGGCCATGTAGCTGAAACGGTCGCCCTCGTAACTAGAAAGCCTCGCAGCCGGTATCTGGGAGAATTGCAAATCGGGGAGCAGCGGGATCCCTGGAATGACGGTCTCTGTTTCGACCGCAGGTGCCGCAACGCATGGCATGGCGCACAATGCCGCCAGCAGAACAATACAAGCGATGACAACGGCCTTGCTTCCCTTTCTTACCTCCATCTCACACCTCCTTCGCGCTAAAGGATCAGTGAACACGGCTCAATAGATCAGGCCAGATCTGACCGATCATAGCGTGTTACCCAGCACAGTGTCAATAAGAAGTCCAAGCAAGACTGTACTGTTCAGGATCGATGCCGGGCACGCAAAGGGAACATTGCGTGGACGGTTTTCACTATTGCCGGGTCTAATGTGGAAAGCAGCCGATTGAATACGAGTTGAATGTTTCAGGAAGCACTCGTCGGGGCTCGAAGAGTACTGTGCACAGGCCTTCCACCACTGGTGTCCGTATGTTTTGTCTGTTACTACAGGCAATATGGCATTCGGAGTGAGCCATACTGGGAAGCCGGCTAGCCAGGCGGCAAAGTCGGGATAAGAGCTGCGAAGGCGGGACCCGACAATAATGGAGTGAAAAAGAAGAAGAGGCTCTGGTAGCGCCAGCGGAGATCCGTCGCCAGTGGATTGATGGACGCTGCTTCAGTGTTTTGGCAGCCACGAAACGTTTTCTGCAACCTCCTGCCTCGCTGTCTCCAGACTGTCCCAGTAACATGCTCGACCACCCAAGGAAGCGCCCACCCTTCCGCAACATCGTTCTTTTAGTGATATTCCTCTAGGGCCCATACGTGCCTGAAGGTCGGCGAAAGATATCACCACGCGACGATCGTGTGCATCGTTGTACAGGATACCTACCGCCTCATCCATCATGATATCTTGTTATACGGCT
The DNA here is from genome assembly GCA_017881765.1 of Syntrophobacterales bacterium. Classification (GTDB taxonomy): domain Bacteria; phylum Desulfobacterota; class Syntrophorhabdia; order Syntrophorhabdales; family WCHB1-27; genus JADGQN01. The sequence goes on from JADGQN010000258.1 coordinate 1,011, forward strand.
GGCTCAAAGCCAACGCTGCACCGCCTCGGCCGTATCGCTCGGCTTCGTGTTGAAGCACAGCTTCGCCTGAGGAGCGTGTTCGTGCACCACGTTGACTAACCTCTCAAACAAAATGAAGTTGCTTGGAATCGTTCTTATGCCTGCCCCAATGAGGATGCAATCGAACCGCCTCTGCCTGAGTTGGTTTCGAACAACTGCCTCTGCAGTTTCACCAAAGTCAGTCAAACACATCTGCACGCTGTAACCAAGCCGAGTCAATTCGTCTTCTGAGGACTTGAGACCGGCCAGTACCTTCGCTGCGTCCATGCCAGTGGCCGCATAGTCGGGATGTGAAAAATCAATCAGAGTTGGGTCCAGGCCGATCACCAGTATACTTTTCTCGTTTGTCACAGTTACCTCCAGGTGGTTAATGCGTGTGCGTACCAATCAGGGCATGACGCAACGATCACCCGACGGGCATGCGTGGCTGGAGCATGCTTACCCTGTTGCCCTCCGTGTCGATAAATGACACATACAATCCGACGCTGGGTATATCCCACGGTTCTCCCAGTACCTCGCCTCCCGCTTCTTCCACTTTCTTCATATGCTCCTTAATATCTTCCACCGCAATCACCACCGAGGGATATTGGGCAGGCTTATCGTCCGACTTGGTGAAGAAGCCGCCATTGATGGCGCCGGGGTTCTTCGGGCGACCTGTTTTTTCATCAGACTCCGTCGTGGTGGCGACCACATAGTTGCCCATTTCCGGGCCTAACATCTGCGTCTTCCAACCGAACACATTCGTATAGAACTCAGCCATCCGTTCTCTATCCTCCGCCGGCAATTCGAAATGTACCACCGGATTCATTTTCGCCAGCTTATCTGCCATACCATCCCTCCTCTCATGCTCTCAGTCTATCATCCCTCAGGCCTTCTCTTCTAAGAACGTAATCTGCCGTTCCTCATTGTCAAGGAACGCCCCAAATCGCTACTGGACGCGCGGGCCGACTCTCTTACAAGCGGCGCGGTTCACCATTACCATTCGAAAGCCGGTACGAAGGCGAAGAGTATTGATGTGCTACATTACAGGAAGGATTCTTCGACTCGCCGGAATCAACTGCATTTACAGGTCAGTAAGAAGAAGGGTGGTGACCATTTGATGATTATGAGCTGAACTGTTGGCCTATGGCCATTGCGAGAGAGGAAACTGAGCGTTCAGAGAATACCGACCGGTAAATCGACAGGGAATCATTGTCATGGAGGGCTGCAAGGGCCCACCGTCAGCGCATTACTCGGAAGGCGATAAATGGTGTTGACAGGGCTCTCATAGCATAGTGTAAACTCAAGGGTACCTTTTTGTCGTCTGTTGCTGGCAGAATTGAGGCAAGCCTCACCGTTGCAGATGAAGGAGGCGAAAGAGAGCCTATGAAGAATGTCGAGATCAGTCACGAAAGAAGCAAGCTCATCATCACGGTTGACCTAAACAGAGAGTTCGGGCGGAGCGCGAGCGGCAAGACAACGATCGTCACGTCCACCGAGGGCAATCAGAAGGTGGGCGATGTATATGTCGGTCTCAACGTTTACAAGAAGTAATGCAGGAACGCGGAGGCAAGCCCAGACGGCGTGAGGGCGCTCCCGTTTCCTATCCGGGTGCCGGGCTTGTCTGACGCAATGCCCGGGTAAGGCTTCGGCGGACAAACATGGGTTATTATCCACCAAATGCTGCAGTAAGCAGCCCGGCTTTCTCAAGCCCTCCCTGTCTATAGTCTCGTTCGCCGGGTGGATAGTGGAGAAACAGTGCATGGAGAGAACATGGATATATCATATGTTGCCTTGCATCGCATGACGCAAACGTATATGAAAAAAGAAAAACTATTGCGAAAATTTATGGATAAAAACGGACCGGAAATATTCCTGTCCTCGGGAAGAAACATGTCTAATGGGGAGTTGATCGAAAAGCTGAAATCCTTTGGTGTAGCCGTAGATAAGGAGACCTTTGGCGCATGGCTCAAAAGGTTCTTGTCTGCCGAAGAGATTTCCAGGTGGGTTTTCAATGAAACGAATACAGATCTCCGGAACAGCGATAGCGATTGGGTCTGGATCTGTCTGGCCGTCCTTTGGGAACGATGGTTTCCGGAAAAACCAAGTCTCGAGATGATCGACGACATGATGCAGGATGGTTACGAAAAAATGGAGAAGAAGGATCTCACACGCGCTTGTGAGGTTTGGCTCGCGGTCTGGAGATTATTGCTTTCGATCGCAGAAGAAAAGCGTGTCACCACCATTGCCGAACTGGACAGTATCTTCAGGGGTACGCAGAGTGTTTTTAACTGGGTTCAAGACCTGGAGATGGAATTGGGAAACGCCGGCATCAGGGAAAGCGCCTTCCATGGTGAGAGGATTTCTTTTTGCCAGGAGTTTCTCAAAAGATTTACCCGTGAGGACCCGCTTATTACCCAGAATATGAAGCGCGCCCTCGCAGGATCATACTTCGCGTCCGGCGATAAAAGCAAGGCCGATTCTCTGTTCCTGGAATGGCTGAAGGAAGATCCGGCCTGGGGATGGGGCTGGATAGGCTGGTCGGATTGCCACCGTTCCGGCAGCGAAAACAATAAAAATTACGAGCGGGCGGAAACAATCCTCAAAGAGGGGCTTGCGGTTCCAGGCGTCAGAGATAAAGAGTTCATTGCAGAAAGGCTGGAATATCTTTATGCAGACATGGGACGTCATGAAGAGCTTGAAGCTCTGCGGCGGAACACCGTACGGCCCACAGAACAGAAAAAGGGCGAAGGCTCTTTCATAGGGAAGAGGTCACCGGAGAAGAAGACAAGGATAGGCCGTAACGAACCTTGCCCCTGTGGTAGCGGGAAGAAATATAAGAAATGCTGCGGTGGTTGAAACAGTGGGCCTCCCCCCTGGAAAGAGATGAATCCGGTAATAAAGGCGTGTGGCAAAAAAGAGATAGTGGATTTGAATTCACAGATTCATGACCCACGGATCCATAATCTTCAAGTCCCGAAAATAAACTGTATACACTCCAAGATCCCCCAAACAAATGGAGACTCATTCCCGCAGGTATACTGCCGATACCTCAAACGCCTCTTCCGGAGTGCCGCTCCAACGGCCGTTGTGGAAAAGGCAGGGTTCATACTTTTCGCTGCTGTAAGCGAAGAAAGCCATGGACCAGGAGTCCTTGTTTCCAAAATACCGAAGGCGACATAGATGGATCGGCGTATTTCTTAATCGTTCCGCATGCTCTTCACGCGTTTCGCCGTATCGTTTCTCATCGTAATTCTTGGGGACATAGGGCTCGACATAGGCATCAACGTAACAGAATTGCCCCCGAAAGCGCACGTCGATACGAGTGAATTTGCCGGCATAGTGCTCTTCGGCATAGGCGAGGATGCGGCTTCGGGTCTGTTCTTGATCGGAAGGCGACACCCTCTTTCCGCCGGAATGTGGAGTGTAGACCCAGCTCCGCCTCATAAAGGCGCTCTGTGTCGATTATTGTTCATTCTTCCCATCTCGGATACTGCTCTGGATTGGGACCAATTACTTTAATCAGCCTTGGATAGGTAACGCCCGGCTCTGGTTCTTTTGTGCCTCGTTCCTTGCGAACCGCAAACGTCCACTTGTCTCCGAAATCGAATAGATAGAAGAGTTTCTTTCGACCCGTCGGCCAGATGTCGCTCAGGCGGATCCGATAAAAGTCGTCTTCCTTATCCTCCCATTCCTCCTCCTCGCTCAGCCACTGTTTACGGGCATAGGGGGAGGAACTGTTGGCCAGGAAAAACATGAACGGGTGATCCCGCCCAAACCCAACCGCATCCTGAATGGCATCGTGCAGGTCATATAGGCATGCGTGTTCCTCTATTTCGATGACGCGCGTACAGGGGTTCTCCAGATAGGCACCCCAAACAGCATCAATGGTCAGTGTCAGGATCATGGGTTTCTACTATGCCCATGTTCGATGCCACCGGCTGGCATCTCGCATCAATCTCGTTTGTCGCCGCGTGCAAGCAGAGCCTACCAGTTCACTGCCCACGTGGCAAAATCATCAAGGAGTTGGTAGTCTTTGCCTTTTTCCTCTTTAGTAGTCAGCCAGGATAGGCCAATTTCAAAGTTCTTGTTGTCCGACAGGCGCTTCACCCTGGCGAGCAAATCGTTTTCTTTCACCTCGCCCTCCGCTATGTCTATAAGCTCATACTCATCGGTATAGGATGGATTCGTTTTTTTCAGCTTCTCGTATTCAGAACGACTGCCCGGACCGATGACGTATTTTTCTTCCCAGGGAAAGTCCTCGCGACCGGTGAGAACCATTTTCCGATCGAACTGCTGGAGAAGGTAGCTCCTGTACCTCAAAAGAGTTTTCTTGGAAACTTCCGGAACCTTTTTAGTACCGAACACCTTGGCAATGCGTGCTTCGTCAGCGTCCATTATCCTTTCCTTTCGTGGGCTCGGCGTTCACCTACCTGCTTTCTTTTTTTTGCCGGCCTTGATTCGCATGTTATGACCAATTCCACGATGATCAACTCATCCCCGGTAGGCTTTTGTTGGTGAACTGACCGGTTCCACCACGGCGTGGAAATCCATTGTGCGGCCCTATGCACCACTCCATATCAATTGGAGTTTACCCTTTCCAAGCATGGTTGACAGGACGCGTCTTACTTCTTCAAACGTCTCCTGACCGGCCCTGAATCTTATTCTGAATCGGCTGGCCAACTTCTTTGTCCATCGCACATCAACCTGAAAACAATTGCGACTTAGAGAAGATACGCCAATGCTGCAATGGCCACAGGTCTCCGGATTCTCGGTTTCAACATAAAACTCGCCGTCACCCGGGGGTTCGAGGTGCCGCTGGATCAAGAAATACGGGACCACATGCTCACAGTTGTATTCATCGTCGCTATCCGGGTCAGGGGGTTCTTTCTCAAACAGAATCTGGAAACCGTCACCCTGTTCAGTGGCTGCTACATACTTGCAATCGAGTTCGATCACGTCGACTTCGCTATCGTTCATTGTCTCGTATCCAGTGGGCTTTTCACGTGTACGCCTATCGTATTCAAAAGATGGGTGTAGATTATCGTAGAGCTATCCTTGTGCCGATGTCCCGAGTTCCTTTCTTTTGCCGAACAGACCGCGTGAAACGATAAGACTTGCCGGGTACCGGATTTGTCGGCAATCCGGTGGTCCCGCTTGTTGGGTGTTCATCCTCATCTTTTGCGTCCAAGCGACTTTTCCACGAGGAACAAAAAAGCTGAAATCGTCGTGCAGAGCCACCCCGTATCGTCCTCGTCGAAGTCATCGTGTGTAAGTACGTGACGGAGCATTCGCTTCGGATATCCACAAGCACTTCTTCCGATTTGAGCCTCTTCGCCCTGTGCTATGAAGCCTGCCACTTCTTGGATTGCATCTCCCGGGTACTTTGGAAGCCGGTATCCGGCAGCTCTCTCAGCATACCCGAACGCGAGCGCACAGAACATGGTGCAAAATCGATGTGCTCGGGCACACCTTGGGTCCATGCCAACCTCGCCTATGATCTCAAAGAAGTCCGGTTGCCGCCGTTGGAGCATGGCTGACAGCGCTGTATCTTCCCGGGTACTGAGGGATCGGACCGCCTTCGACAGAGATTTAAGCTCTAAAACAGCAAACTTCATGGGCTACGATTCTCCCCGCGTCTCCTCCCACGCAATTAATATCCCACGTTGGTAGTGTCTGGCATTTTACCCGTACTCGGCACAGGAGGCAAGAATAAAATGCGAGCGATATCGGTGGCCTTGCCGGCACTCACTTGGAAATCGGTCCGTAATGCAGCAAGAGCCGCGTTGGTCTTTTCTGATATTCTGTTAGTGATGATTGCCGCCAGTAATCGTGAATCATTTCGGATCAAGGACTTTTCAGGCTTACAGGAAGGA
>JADGQN010000259.1 GCA_017881765.1 Syntrophobacterales bacterium
GGCTTTCAGTACAAAAATTGTTACAGCCGATTTCAGCAAAACCTTTCCCGACGTTGAGTTCGGGAAGGCTTCGGCAGACCTTAACTACACGTGGAGATTTCCATCCATGACCTTTGGTGTGGCAACCTACGCTAAAGGAACGCCGGCCCACTCCTGGCAGGCAGTATGCACGACCAGCACCGATCCCGCGCTGAAAGCAGGCCTCCAGGTAAGCAAGTACATGGCCGCGGCCGGTCTGGAATGTCTGACAAACCCAAAGCTGCTGCAGAATGCCAAGGCGGAACTGGATGGCTACGTAGCCAAGTTCGGCTACAAAGAACCGGTGCCAAAGGATGTGAAGGTACCGAGCTTCAAGGACCTTTACGGGATAGAGCCGAGCGCCGTCCCGGGTGTCAAGTAGCAGGGCTGCCGGCCGCATCAGTACAGAGGCGATTAGGCATTGTCGACCACGATAATAGGGTCATGCCTTGACTTACCGGTCGGTTCTCACGCTCCGGGGGAGTGTTTCTCACGACCTACTCGTGTTTGGGAAGACGCCACCTCTGCGCTATTTCCTAATCTCTTCTGCAGGAAGGATGAAAGGGCCGTTTAGTATCTGTTGTACTGTATCTTTGTGTAGTCGAGTTGCTCCTTGGCAATGGGCGCCTTGCTCTCTGCCGGAATGCCTATGGCGATTATCGATAATACCCTGAGGTTCCCGGGCAGGTGAAGAAGTTCCTGGATATATTTTTCGGCGCTTTTTTCTTTGGAATGAGCCCTCTCCCTGATCTGGCTCCAGCAACTTCCGAGTCCAAGAGATTCGGCGGCAAGCTGCGCCACGATCGCCGCAATCGAACAATCCTCGACCCATACATCAGACTTTGTCTCGTCCGCACAGACAACAACGGCCAGCGCAGCATCTTTGATAAACTGTGCACCCTGTTCTTTGGCCCGCGAGAGCTGGAGGAGCAGTTCCTTCTGATCCACAAAGATGAATGCCCAGGGATTGATACCTCGCGATGACGGGGAACGGAGGAGGGCCTCTTTCATCACTTCCAGCGCCTGGCTGTCGATGGCCTTCGCCTGGTATCTCCTTATGCTTCGCCTCTTACGTAGGATCTCGATCATGCCGTACCTCCGCAATACGTGCTCAGATTTTTCTTCCGTGGTGTGATTATACCACCCTTCCGTTGCCTCAGGAAAGAGCGTAAAGGCATTAGGGCATTTAGCCTTCTTCTTGAGCTCCGGCGGCCCCTGTGGTACCATCTTTTGAGCCGCTTCGCGCGCGACACGCGAAAGCCCCTGCAGGAGGATAGATCGCATGGACGAAACCACCTTACGTCTGATACTCGACGCCCTGCCCTTTCCTATTGTCTTTGTGGACACGAGCCATACCATCCGGCTAATGAACAAGAGGGCGAAGTTCCATTATTACGAGGAACGGGGCTACAGAGACCTGATCGGAAAATCGGTCTTCGAATGTCACAACGAGACAAGCAAGGAAAGGATTCTTAAAATAGTTGAGCAGCTCAAGAACCATGGGCGAGAGGTGTTCCTGGCGGTCACCGGCAAGAATGAGAGGCTCTACGTCACACCTGTAAGGGACGACGCCGGCGAACTGATAGGCTATTTTGAACGACTTGAAGGAAATTATCAGAAATAGATTCCCACGGACTTGCCCGTAGGGAATCTATCTAGCGAGCACGGCGAGTGAGAGGGGGAGGCTCCGGCGGCTTTGCCGCAGGAGGGGGCGACGCGAGCCCCAGAAATAGGAGCAGACGCCCCACAAGCAGGTCACTGGCCGGGCACCACCTTTGCCTCTAGATAGGGTTTCTTCTCTATGCCTTGAGGCTTCGGCAACGCGCACAGGAAGATGAAGCCCTTATCTCCGCCCGTAGAGCATTTTGCGTTGAATCCATAATATTTTATAACTCTGAGCGCTTGTCTGGCGGCTGATTCGTCTGATCCGAAACTAAGGAGAGGAGATTTTCCATCCAGCACCCTCCACTCGTTCGCGATCCGTTCAGCCCTCAGTTCATGGGGCTCGAATGTGACATACTTCTCTCCGGGCACCTTACCGACCGGCGCCTTGCCTGACACCAGCATGTAAACCAGTTTGGAATTGGCGGCTATGCATAGCTCGTTGATTCCGTAATGCTTCACGATCTTCAGTGACCGGGCCGCAACCTCTTGATTCTCAAATCTGGAAAGCGTTCTCAGGGGCGCGACAACAAGCTCAATAGAACCCCTCCTGTCCGGGAAGTGTCCGATATGAGCGGTCCGCGGGTCGAAATAGACACACTGTTCGGCGATTCCCGGCCGGTTGCGGGTAACAGGGTCATTCTGAATTTGAAGGTGAGTTTCGGAGGCATCCAATGTCACCGTCACACTAGTCACAACTAGCGCAACTCCGAGGGTCATAGCCGCCAATAAGGCTTTCCTTTTCATGGCCGGGGCTCCTTTCCCTTGTCTCGCCCGATCCGAACGCCTGCTGGCCGGCTAGTACAGAATCATGTTGAAGCCGCTTCGCAAAAAACATCTGTGAGCAGGTGTGGTGCAAACTCAGAAGGCCATCGCAGTCTTTGCAGGTATCGGTGAGACATCTGGTCCCCCTATTTAGCGTAGCAAGGATGGTGCCAATCGTCAAGGGCTAATTATAGCAATAGGTTACGAAAGACGAGGCTGCTCCGACACGGCCGGCCATCGATAAAAATAGTTACATCAATGGCCATGAATCAAGCACTGGTGCGGCTCTTCGGAATCGACAAGATTTGTTACAGTTACGCTAACGTGTAACTACTTGTAAACTAGCCATTTTATGGTGTAACAAAATTTTACGTCAAACATAGTTACAGTGGCTTCCCACATGAGGAATGAAGGCTATGTCAAGGCCTGACCCTCGTATTTCTCCAAACCGGGGTATGGAAAAGTAATCTTCAGCACCGACTCGCAACCTCCAAAATCCTTGACAAGACGGCCAATCAACAAATATAATCGTCATAACGAGCATTTCAATTACCACCATAGACCGTCAATCACGAAAAAGGAGGGAACATGAAACTGTCCATCGTAGGGCTTCTGACAGGACTGGCGGTTGCCGTTTTCCTCTGCGGCCCGGGGTATGCCCAGGAGGATGTCTCAAGGTTTCCAAGTAAACCGATTACCTATATTGTTCCCGTAACGCCGGGGACAGGTACCGACCTCTCTGTCCGCCTCATCGCCAAGGAGGCGGAGAAATTTCTGAAGCAGCCCATTGTTGTGGTCAATAAGCCGGGAGGCGCCCTTACGCTGGGGACTGCGGCAATCGCTACGGCAAAACCGGACGGATATACGATCGGCTTTTCCGGCGGACCGCCCCTCTTCCTGACCCCGCTCCTCGAGAAAGTACCGTATGACCCTATCAAGGATATAAGAACCATTATGCAGTATGGGGGATTCAACTTCGGTGTCTATGTGAAGGGCGATTCGCCTTTCAAAACCTTCAAAGACCTCATCGCTTACGCGCGCCAAAACCCGAAGAAGGCAACATACGGAACGGTGGGAGTGAACGGCATGCCCAACATCATGATGGAAGAGGTGGCGAAGCGGGAAAAAGTCCAGATCACCCACATTCCCTTCAAGGGGACTTCAGAGGGGCAGACGGCGCTGCTGGGCGGTCACACGATCTTTGGGGCAGGCGACTTCAGTGCCTCACTCGTAGAAGCAAAAGAGATCAGACTCCTTATGATGCTTAAGGATGAGCCGTCCGCGGAGTACCCGGGGGTGCCCACGCTTAAAGAGCTCTATAACCTGCCCTACCCTATGTCCATCACCATTATCACGCAGAGGAATGTGCCCGACGCGATCGTGAAGAAACTGGACGACGCGTTCGCGAAGGCGATGAAAGAGCCGGCCTTCATCAACGGGATGAAGGAACTGCAGCTTCCGATCATTTACCGGAGCGGCAAGGAACTCGATCCGTACGTGCTCCAGAGCTACAACTACTTTTCCAAAGCCCTGAAAGAGATGGGTGCAATCAAGTGAGCGTTCTATGAGACGAAGGGAGATCACAAGCAGTCTGTTCTGGATGTTCATCGGGCTGATCCTTACGATCTGGTCCTTAACCTACCCTCTCGGGAGTCTGGCGCAGCCTGGATCAGGCTTCCTGCCGCTCGGCCTGGGGATCCTCCTGCTCATCTTCTCGGCGGTGCTGTTGATGAGGGCACTACGGCAGACTGCACCCACGGAAGAGAAAGTCCGCATGCTTCCGGCGCGCTGGGTGAACCTCGCTTTGACGGTCATTGTTCTTGTTGTGGCCGTCTTCCTGTTCGAGAAGGTTGGCTACCTGCTGATCTTCTTCGCCATTGCGCTGGTACTCCCGCTGCTCGCGGGTCAGATCACCTTTAGGCGTTCACTCATCTTCGCGGTCCTGTCCGCCGTAGGCGTTTATGTCATCTTTGTGTGGCTACTGAAGCAGCCGCTCCCAACTGGCTTTCTCGAAAGGTGATGCATGGATTTTTTTAGCAACCTGGCCCTCGGTTTCGGCATCGCCCTTACGATCAAGAACCTCTCCTTCTGTTTCCTGGGTGTGCTGATTGGCACGTTGATCGGTGTGCTGCCCGGGATCGGGCCCGTCGCAACGATCTCGCTGCTCCTGCCCACGACCTTCGGTATGGAGCCGGTCACCTCTATCATCATGCTGTGCGGCGTATACTACGGTGCCATGTACGGCGGCTCCACCACGTCGATCCTCGTCAACATACCCGGCGAGGCAGCGTCGGTGGTGACCTGTCTCGACGGCTACCAGATGGCGCGAAAGGGCCGTGCCGGTCCGGCACTCGGCATCTCCGCCTTCGGCTCCTTTATCGGAGGCACGCTCAGCATCATTGGACTCATGTTGCTCTCTCCCCTTCTGGCCCGTATGGCTCTCAAATTCGGACCACCTGAGTTCTTCGCACTGATGCTCCTCGGCCTTGCCATGGTGACCTACCTCTGCAGGGGGCCGGTCCTCAAGGGGCTGGTCATGGCACTGGCCGGCCTCGCAATCTCGTGCGTAGGGCAAGACCAGATCAGCGGCACGACCCGTTTCACGCTGGATAGCATCACACTCATGGACGGGATGGGCATCGTGCCCGTGGCCATGGGCCTGTTCGGTATCGCCGAGGTGCTCACAAACCTCGAGCAAATCGTGAAGCAGGATATTCTCGCCGAGCGTGTCACCGGGATTTTTCCCACGCTTAAAGACTGGTCCGACTCCATGTGGCCCATCATCCGGGGCTCATTCATCGGCTTCTTTGTCAGCATTCTGCCCGGCGCAGGCACGGTCATTCCAACCTTTATGGCCTACACGGTAGAGAAACGCATCTCAAAGCATCCCGAGAAATTCGGCACCGGGGCGATCGAGGGTGTAGCAGCACCGGAGACCGCGAATAATGCGGCAGCCGCGGGCTCCATGGTGACCCTGCTTTCCCTCGGCCTCCCCTCAAGCGTCGGCATGGCCATCCTGCTCGGGGCCTTCATCATCCACGGCATTCAACCAGGTCCTCTTCTCATCGCTAAACATCCCGATCTTTTCTGGGGAACGATCGCAAGCATGTATGTCGGTAATGTCATGCTCCTCGTCCTCAACCTGCCGTTGATCGGTCTCTGGATAAAGATCCTGAAGATCCCGTACAACCTTTTGTTTCCCCTGATCGTTCTCTTCTGTTTTCTTGGCGCGTACAGCCTCAATAATAATATATACGACGTGCTCGTGATGATCATATTCGGCGTCTTTGGCTACCTGATGCGAAAATACGAGTACGAGGGAGCGCCGTTCCTTCTCGCGCTGGTCCTCGGACCCATGCTCGAGAATGCGTTCCGGCAGTCCCTGATCTATGGAGATCCCTTCATCTTTTTCAACCGCCCCATCACGGCGGTACTGATCTGCGTCTCCCTCTTCCTGCTTATCTCGCCGCTCTTCAAGACTTTTTCCCAGAAGAGGAAAACGATCGAGAAGGTGCTGGAGGAGGGGGAGTGATGGACTGAGCGGTGTTCTATAAGACGAGAAAGAAAGAGCATCAGCGTTCTTGGCGTAATCCTCGGCTGTACCCTGTCAGTCACGATTGCGACCAGCCTGCGGAGCCAACCGGCCTATCCCATGAAACCGATCAATGTCCTCGTCGGCTTTGCGCCCGGTGGCATGGTGGACGTTTCAGGACGTCTGCTCGCGGGTAAGGCTGAGAAGTATCTCGGTCAGTCATTCGTCTTTTCCAATAACGGTGGCGGCGGCGGTTCGGTCGCTATTGCCATCACTACAACGAAACCTCCGGATGGCTACAGCCTTGCCGGCTGCGCAAGCACGGGCCTCGCGAGAATACCGCACCTTCGCACCGTTCCTTATAAATTCGACGACCTCGTACCCATCATGCAGTATGCGGAACCGCATACGGGTATTGTAGTGAAATCAAGTTCCGGCTGGAAAACATTCAAAGAGTTTGTAGAGTATGCGAAGAAGAATCCGGGCTAAGGTAAAATACAGCACCACGGGCGTTGGAACGCCACAGCATCAGAGCATGGAGTTGGTCGCAAAACAAGAAGGGATCGTCTGGACGCATGTCCCTTATCCGGGCACAATGCCTGCGTTTATGGCTCTTCTTGGGGGTCACGTGACAGCCCAGGTTGGAAGTGGGGAATTTATCCCCTATGTGAAGGACGGTACGCTCCGGCTGCTCGTCACCCAGGGTGAACACCGCATCAAGACTTTCCCGGACGTGCCGACAATGAAGGAACTGGGTTACGACTTTTATAATGAAACCGTTTTTCTCTTTGCGGCGCCAAAAGGGACGCCTCAGTACATAATTGATAAAGGGGGGTAGTCGGTTAGCTCCAGCTGATCTTGCCTACACCTTAATACCCGGCGACATAGTATTATCAGTGTTCTCTGAAGATAGATTTTAGGCGC
>JADGQN010000039.1 GCA_017881765.1 Syntrophobacterales bacterium
GTTCCCATCAAAGAAATCAGCAGGAAGCCGGTGACGAATGTGCCGATTATAGCACCCAGCGTCGATACCGCATAGATCTTTCCTACGACGTTTCCTGCACCTTCAATGCTCTTCAGCGTGAGCCGCACCACGACCGGAGATATCGTTCCGAGGATGCAACCCGGGATAAAGAAAATGATTGTGGTAACGGTGAATATCCGCCACATGAGTGACAGAGGAAAACGGTGTGCAGCCACCATATCGGTGAGCGGTATGATCGTAAGGGACGCAAGGCCGGACATGAGTAGCAGGATGCCAAGCGTCTTCCTTGCTGGAAATCGGTCTACGATTTTTCCACCGATATAGGCGCCGACACTGATGCCCGCAAGTATGACGCCAATGATGCTCGTCCATGTATAAATCGAGACCCCAACAAACGGCGCAAGTATCCGACCGGCCACCATTTCGATAACCAGCGAGCAAAAGCTGGCAATAAACATGACGATATATGCCGCAAACAGATTCATAGATCAACGAGTTCCTTTCTATGACATGGATTTGGAGCAATGATTGAGTTCCATATTCTTAGTGGATTCACGGGGGTTTGTCAAACACTTTTTGGCGTGTGAAGCTGATAATGAACCGCACGCACTCTCCCCTACGAAGGCAGCCAGGGCCCTGAAACTTACTGGAATGGCCCGGGTTTTTGTACTATACTATAATGAGGTAATTATGAGCGTATTGTTGGTAGAGGACGAGCTTAAGGTCGCAAACTTCATCAGTAAAGGCCTCGAAGAAGAGGGCTATTCGGTGCAGGTGGCGTACAACGGCGCCGAAGGCTTACAGCTACTCAAGGCGGGCACTTACGACATCGTGCTTCTCGATCTGATGCTCCCGGAAATCGATGGCCTGGAAGTTCTGCAGACTATGCGGAGCTTGGGCATGACCACCCCCGTGCTGATCATCACCGCCAAGAGCTCAAAAGAAGATGTCGTGCGTGGTCTGGACACGGGCAGCGACGACTATCTCACCAAGCCATTCTCTTTTGAAGAGCTGCTCGCACGGATGAGGGCCTTACTCCGCAGAAAATCGGGCAGAGACGCTCACATCCTCCGTTACAGGGATATGACACTCGATCCTTTTAACAGGACGCTCTCGATCAGCTCAAAAGAGGTCGAGCTGACGGAAAAGGAATACATGATCATGGAGCTTATGATCAAGAACAGCGAAAGGCCGGTAAGCCGTCGCGAGGTGGCGGAGTGTGTATGGCAGGATGGTTCCGATTCTACCAACATCGTCGACGTCTATATAAATTTCTTGAGAAAAAAAATCGAGTCAATATCCAAGACAAAATATATCCACACGGTGAGAGGCACCGGTTACATCCTTAAAGAAGAAGATGAAAAGGCTGACTAATCTACCAATACGCTGGCGCCTCTCCCTGCTGTATGGCGGCATACTGTTTCTCATTCTGACGGTATTTGCGGGTGGCGTTTACATTTACTTTAAGAATAGCTTACAGCGGAGCATCGATACGAAGATACGGTCAATCGCGGAAGTGATATCTTCCTCGATGACGGACACCCACGATCCTACCGTGTTCGGCAACTTCGAACGCTACCTCGAGAATGTATTCGGACGGAAGCCGAAGGGTAAATTTATTCAGATCATGGATAGGTCCGGAAGAATCGGCGCAAAAATGAGCGACATCGACACGCAGACTCTGCCGACGAGCTTTTCTACACTGGAACGGGCCACTCGGGGTGATATCGTGTACGAGACCATAGAGACAGCCACACCCCGCCTCCGCATGGTCACGCTGCCCATAGTTGAGAATAAAAAGGTCACGAGCATCGTGCAGGTAGGGACTTCTCTTGAAGACTTCGACGAGACAATGAAGCGCCTTCTCATCATCCTGCTTATCGGCATCCCCTCTTCCATCGGGGCCGCAATTGCGGTCGGCTACTACATGGCCAAAAAGGCCCTTAAACCGGTGGACCAGATCAGAAGGGCCGCCATCAAGATCTCGTCCAGCAACCTTGATGAACGGATAGACGTCGGTCGCAGAAAAGACGAGCTGGGCAGGCTGGCGCACACCTTCAACGAGATGAGTGCCAGGCTCAAAGACGCCTTCCAGAGAATTAACCAGTTTAGCATTGATGTCTCCCATGAGCTGAAGACACCCCTCACCATACTGAAGGGCGAAACAGAGGTTGCCTTGAGGAAGCCAAGAGACTGCGCGGCGTATCAAGAGTTGCTTACGAGCAACCTGGAGGAGATCAACCAGATGGCAAGAATCATCGACGATCTTCTCCTCCTCGCCAAGGCGGATACCGGCGAGACCCGGCTCAAGGTGGATGAGATCGATCTGAAAGACCTGATTCTTGAGGTGTACTCGGATATGAGCATTTTCGCCGAAAAGAAGAACATAGAACTTACGGTAGAGGATTTGCACGAGACAAGATTGGCCGGAGATGAGCTGAAGCTTCGGAGGATGCTCTGGAATGTCGTGGAAAACGGGATAAAATACACGCAACCTGGCGGAAAAGTCGCTATTTCATCGGGGCTTGAAAACGGGTCCGTGAGGATCAACGTTAAAGATACGGGCGTCGGGATATCGGATAAGGACCTCAAGTACGTGTTTGATAGGTTCTATAGGGCAGGCGGGTCAAGGAACCGCGAGAGCGGGAGTGGACTGGGCCTGTCGATCAGTAAATGGATCGCGGAAGCACACAAGGGCACGATAGAGGTTGAAAGCCATCCCTCTTCTGGCACCGTATTCTCGATCAAACTACCATTAGCTGGAGGAGCTACATGAGGAATAAGAACTGGTACGGCGTGATTCTCATACTTGTGCTGATCCTAGCTGCTTCTCTGTACGCAAGGGAAAAACTCACCGCTAGCGAAGAGCCGGGCTCACCAAAAGGTTCCGGGGTCCGTCAGGCCCAGGCCCCTTACACCGGAGGGTTGCCCCAGTTTACCGCCCTCGTCAAAGAGGTGTCTCCGTCCGTCGTCAACATAAGTACAACAACCGTGGTTAAAGGGGTGGACCCCAATGACCGGTTCATGGGGCCATTCAAAGAGTTCTTCGGGGAGGACTTTTTTGAGAAGTTCTTCGGGGATGTTCCGCAGCGGGAATTCAAACAACGAAGCCTGGGATCAGGATTCATAATCGACAAGGAAGGGTACATCCTGACGAACAATCATGTCGTCGAAAAGGCCTCAGCAATAAAAGTGCGGCTGAAAGATGGCAAAGAGTACGATGCCAAGATAATCGGAAGAGATTCAAAAACAGATATTGCCGTTATCAAGATAAGCACAAAGAATGGTGTGTCCGTCGCGACGCTGGGAGACTCGGACAAGCTGGAGGTCGGGGAATGGGTCCTCGCCGTGGGCAACCCTTTTGGTCTCGAACATACGGTTACAGCCGGCATCGTGAGTGCCAAGGGAAGGGTGATCGGACAAGGGCCGTATGACGATTTTATTCAAACAGATGCGTCAATCAATCCGGGGAATAGTGGCGGGCCCCTGTTCAATCTCAAGGGTGAAGTTGTCGGCATCAATGCCGCCATTGTCTCCGGCGGTACAGGCATCGGCTTTGCCATACCCATTAATCTTGCCAAATCACTGCTCCCGCAGTTGAAGAGCAAGGGGAAGGTGGTGCGAGGTTGGCTCGGCGTCGTCATTCAGAAGGTCACGCCTGAGCTTGCGAAGAACTTCAACCTGAAAGAGTCAGAGGGCGCACTCGTTTCTGACGTGATGGAGGACAGCCCGGCAAGCAAAGCCGATATCCGCAGGGGAGACGTCATCGTTTCGTTCGACGGCCGCGCCATCAAAGAGATGGAACAGCTTCCCAAGCTGGTTGCCGGTACAGAGATAGGGAAAAAAGTTAAGCTCGGTCTGATAAGAGAGGGTAAGAGTCTTGAGGTAGACGTCACGGTCGGAGAGCTCAAGGAGGAAAAGAGAGAGGCCAGGGAAACGCCGGAGACCGAAAAGACTTATGGTCTCGTCGTCCAGAACATAACCCCGGAGATTGCACGCCACCTGAACCTGAAGGACCGACGGGGGGTCATTGTCACTGATATCCAACCAGGCAGTCCTGCAGAGAGTGCGGACCTGAGGGCCGGCGATATCATAGTGGAGATTAATAAGAAACCGGTTCGCAATGTTGCGGATTTCAAGGAGCTTATGAAAAAAGGCAGCCTGAAGGACGGCATAGTCGTGCTCGTGAAAAGAGAGAATGTTACCTTCTATGGGGTGATGAAGGAGTAAACTTTTCCGGCAAACGGACGATAATGTATCCGTATGGCGCTATTCGAATGGGAAGGCAGGACGGTCAAAGGCGAGGTAAAATACGGGGCGCTTGCCGCCGATTCTGAGATCGAGCTCAGAACGCTCATAAGGCGGGAAGGCATTATCCTCGTCAAATCTAAAGAAAAAAAAGAAGAGAAGGCCGAGCGCTTCAGCACCCGAAAGAGGGTGAAGCAAGCGCACATCGGCGTCTTTACGCGCCAGCTGGCAACGATGATAACATCAGGGCTGCCGCTCGTGCAATCTTTAGAAGCGCTCTCGCAACAGCTGGATGATGGTAATTTGCGGGCCATCGTCAAAGGCGTCCAGCAAAAAATTGAGGAAGGCGTTCGATTTGCCGATGCGTTGAAAGATTATCCAAAATGCTTCGACGATCTTTACGTAAACCTTATCCTCGCAGGGGAGGAGGGGGGTACTCTTGACGCCGTCCTGATCAGGATCGCTACTTACATAGAAAAAACTGAAAAACTGAAAAAAAAGGTTAAATCCGCGCTCATTTACCCGGCCAGTATCGTCACCGTCGCTATCGGGGTCGTTATGGTCCTTCTCTTGTTCGTCATTCCCGTGTTTGAGGGTATGTTCTCCAGCTTCGGCAGAGCCTTACCGGCACCCACCCAGATGGTGATCGATTTCTCCAAGATTGTCAAATCAACGGTGCACTTTATGTTTGCAGGCGTTATCGTGGGGGTATTCCTTATCAGAAGGTACCACAAGACCGAGGCGGGCGCAAGGCAGTTAGACGGACTCATTCTGCGTATCCCGGTACTGGGGCTCCTTCTGAAAAAGGCTTCCATGGCGCGCGTGACGCGTACGTTGTCGACACTTCTTTCCAGCGGTGTCTCCATCCTGGAAAGCCTCATCATTGTGTCCAAGACCGCCGGCAACAAGGTGATAGAGGAGGCCCTGATCACCGCGCGGACCCACATCAGTCAAGGGCGCTCCATCTCCGAACCTCTGAAAGAGAGCGGAGTCTTCCCCCCTATGGTGGTGCAGATGATCCAGGTAGGTGAGTCAACCGGGGCGCTCGACAGCATGCTCAACAAAATTGCCGACTTTTATGAGGATGATGTGGACAACACCGTGACAAACCTGACTGCCCTGCTGGAACCGGCCCTGATGGTCTTCCTCGGCGTTGTCCTGGGCGGCCTGATTATCGCCATGTACCTTCCCATATTCCAGCTCGGATCGGTCGTCGGGTAATAGCAATTCACCTGCATTGATACAGTTCACCGGGTACTACCGGGCACCCGCTTGCGATTTCCTCCGAGCCCCCAACTCTTTTCTTTTCCTTGCGGACGGCCTCAAAATGATACAATAATATGCATTATGAGGCCCGCGACAATCATCCCGATTGTGCTGTTCATTTGTTGCTGTCTCGCCGCAACGGTTGATGCCCGCGGGGCTCCTTGGGGACCATTTCCGGCCGCCGAACTGGAGAGGGGCGTACCGCGTGACTCACAGCAGTCGGATAAGACATTGCGAGCCCAGTCAGAAAGATCAGCACCGAGTCGGCCAAGACAACTCCGGGTCGAGTTGCTGGTGGAGGGAGATCCTCCATTTGAGCCGAACAAACCGATACAGTTTGCTGTTCTGGCGGAACCCTGGGGGCAGGATCTGGAGTACCGATACTCCTTTGGGGATGGACCCCCGACTGGTTGGCTGGGTGACAGCAGATTTCCGCACAGCTATGCCAACCCCGGCATGTATCGGGTCTATGTGGAGGTTCGGTCAAAACGGGGTGTTTTTGCCACTGCGGACCCGTGGAGGAGCGGCACGGTCAGGGTACAAGTAGGGCAGAAAGAGGCGTCCATTTCGGTCAACCTTGAGACGCCGGACAGTCCACCTTTCCGGGTGGGTGAACCTTTGCTGTTTGCCGCGCGAGCAGGAGGAGCAGGCTTGCGGTTGGAGTATCAATTTTTTTTCGGTGACGGTCGGTCCTCCGCCTGGACGCGGGAGGACACAGCCCGACATGCCTATGCGGTGGCAGGTACATACCAAGTCGTGGCATTCGCGAGAGAGCAGCCTTCGGAAGGGCAAGGCGCACCTTCGGTCGCAGGCAGCGGCCGCGCCCTGCTAAGGGTTGTGATCGAGCCAGAGTCTATAAAGGATGGCCAACAGGCCGTGAGGCTCAACGCTTATCCCATCGAGGTCCAGGCAGGCGATGCGGTACGTCTTGAAGCCCGCATGGAACCGGCGGAGACCGAGGATCTCGAATTCTCCTTCGAATTCGGGGATGGCGAGCAGTCAGAGCGGCAATCTGAAGGCGCAACATTCCACCGGTACAGAAATCCGGGAACCTACGAAGCACTTGTCAGGGTCTACAGAGGGGGCAGGGTGTTTACGGAGAGCCAAGCCGTCAACATCACCGTGGTGCCGGGCATAACCCATCGTCTCTTACTCGAGGCCAATAATACGAACCTCGGAACGACAGAGTCGGCGCGGTTTACATGGCGCGTCGAGCCTCCTGTGGCGGGAGTTCTGTACCACGTAGACTTCGGAGACAGTTACAGTGGATGGGTAGCGGAAGGTTGGGCAGAGCACGCTTACAGGCACAGAGGCGAATATCGTGTCCTGCTGAGGGCAAGAATTGGCGCAAGGGATGTTCAGAGCAACGAGATTCTGGTGACTGTGAAGGAGAAGGTTCCGGCCTGGCTTCGTATAGTTCTAGCCGCCGCCCTGGGAGCAGCCGGCGCAATCGTACTTGTATGGCGCATCGTTGCGAGGGTCAGAAACAGGAGGCACGGGAAGGCGGTGAAGGCAGGGGCAGTCAATGCCCCGATAGTTGTGCGCCCGCACAAAGATTTTGGTACCCGTGGTTTAGAGTTCAGCACGCCAGTTTCTGCGAGCTTTGAAGTCCGGTTTCAACCTTTCCCCGACAGCGGAAAGCAGGTGATGGAACACGGAATGATCACACGCCGTACCAATTTGCATTCAAGCGGACGACCCAGCCTTCGGCCGGGTACCCCGGGCGGCAGCGAGAAGCCGACGTAGGCGTACCCGGGAGTACGTCGAGGAGAGCGATAGCGCAGCATCCTGTAAGGACGCAGCGACAACAAAGTGTATACACATGAAGGCGAATTGGTACAAGAGAAAAGGGGACGACCATGGATGACGGGACACTTACTTTGAAAGAATTTTTTGCGGCCCGATCAAAATTTGGCCCTACCGAGATCAAATCGAGGCTCGAAAAGAGCGATCGCATAGCATCTCTGCGCGAAAAGATTTCAAGTACCGTGGGGAAGCCTGGCTGGCCTATGGCGCTCGAAGAAATCTACAGAAAGACTGCGGACCTTCTCAATATCAGCGTACTCGACCTTCTTGTTGGAGGGTGGAATACCTATCAGGGCCTGAAGAAATACAGAGACAGGGAGAAATATGCGCCAACGCAGAGCATCCTGGTGCCGCTCGCGGAGCATACCGTGAAGTCTGAACACCATCCGCACCTAGAGATTTCCATCAATGAAGAACCTGCCGGAACGGTCGACTTCGAGATTAGACTCACGTTCATCGCGCGTGGTGTGATACTGCTGATTCAGGACGGGAGGATCAAAGGGGCCAAGACAGGAGAGGTTAAGGGCAAGGGCTCCCTTACGTGTGAAGGGACTTTGCTCCTGGAGCAGGACTTCCGCCCGATTCAGTTACCCGGTTCGGTGGATCTGGGCGAAGGGGTACAGATTCCAGCGTAACTAAACTGCCGACCGTAACCGTGAGCATTACGGCTGGCTGATCGATCCGCTCATGGCTCCCATCAAACAATAATCAGTTATACAATGCTAATGGGTGCCTTCTTTGCTGATGCCCAGTTTTTTCATTTTATACCTGAGCATCCTCTCGCTGATCCCGAGCGCGGAGGCGGCCCTCGTTTGCACCCAACCTGCTCCCACAAGAGCTTCCAGGATCATCTTCCTTTCCGCTGTTTCGACAACCTGCCTCATACCCCCGTCCACGATCGGCTTCTCGCCCGTGTCGAATATGGGAAAGTCTTCCCGTGACAGATATTCACTCCGGGTCAGCACAACAGCGCGTTCTACCATGTTCTCGAGTTCCCGTACGTTGCCCGGATAGTCATACTTGATGAGCAGGTCACGGGCCTCGCGTGTAAAGCCTTTGACCGGTTTTTTGTGCTTTTCAGCATACTTTTTCAGGAAGAAATCGAAAAGCAGAGGGATATCATCCTTTCGCTCCCGCAACGGCGGGATTATTACGGTTACGACATTGAGCCTGTAGAAGAGGTCATCTCTGAAGCGGCCCGATTTAACCTCTTCTCCAAGATTCCTGTTGGTTGCGCTGACGATGCGGACATCAACCTTTATGGGGCGCAAGCCTCCAATCCTTTCGATCTCTTTTTCCTGCAATACCCTGAGCAATTTCGGCTGAAGCAGGAGAGGAATATCACCAATCTCATCCAGGAATATGGTGCCTTTGTGGGCCAGCTCAAATTTACCCATCTTCCGCTGGTAAGCCCCGGTAAATGCTCCCCGCTCATGGCCAAAAAGCTCGCTCTCGAGAAGCGTCTCGGGGATAGCCGAACAATTCACCTTAATAAGAGCATTGCCTCTCCGGTCGCTCAACCCGTGTATCAGATCGGCAATCACTTCCTTGCCCGTACCGCTCTCGCCCTCGATCAGACAGGTTGAGTCAGTCTTGGCAATCCTCACAACAAGGCTCATCACCTGATGCATCTTTTCGCTGGTGTAGATCACCTCTTCCGATTTCAGTCTGTCTTTCAAGGCTTCTTTAAGGACCATGTTCTCGCGTACCAGGTGGCGCTTTTCCTCCACCTTCTTTATCTTGAAGAGAAGGTCATCGAGGTCTATCGGCTTGGTCAGGTACTCGAAAGCACCCGCTTTCAACGCTGTGACAGCATTTTCGATACTGCCGAAAGCGGTCACCATGATGATTTCCACCTCGGGATTTATCTCTTTGAATGTCTTTAGGAGCGTCAGCCCGTCGGTGTCCGGCAGCTTGTAGTCGAGAAGGACGACTTCAAATGTCTCGTTTCGAAAAATATCCAGGGCTGTCTTCCCATCTCCCGCAGAACTTGTTGCGTAACCCTCTTTTGAGAGCAGGCCCGCGAGTAGACTTCTCTGTGCTTCCTCATCTTCGACAACAAGTACGCTTATGCGGTCCATCAGTGCCTCCTCATCTATGGGGCTCGTGTCGCCCCCTCCATCACACCCGCTTCGGGCGGGTACCCGGCCGCCGGAGTCTCCCGCACCCGCAAGCGGGTACCCGGCTCGCCGTGACTTTTTGAACCTATCGTTTCATGGGCAGCGTGATAACGAACGTTGCTCCCTTTCCCTCATCACTCGCCACGTGAATATCCCCCCCGTGGTCTTTGATGATGGTGAATGAGATAGGTAGCCCGAGACCCATGCCCTTATCCTTGGTCGTGTAATGATACTCGAATACCTTTGAGAGTGCCTCTTTTTTTATTCCTGGACCGGTATCTTTGATGGCGATCCGGATAAACGGGCCGCTTATCTCAGATGAGATCGTGACCGTGCCGTCCTTGGCAATGGCCTCGATAGCGTTCAACACAAGATTGAGAAAGGCCTGTTTGAGTCTTTCTTTCTGGCACTTCACCACAAGTGCGCCATCGACCCGGTTTACTATCCGGATACCTTTCGAGTTGGCACGCTCACCAAGAATTATGGCTATTTCCTCCACAATCGTGTGGAGCTTTTCATCTTCCATGGGCGCATGCGACTTAGTCGAGAGCAAGAATTCCTCTACCAGCTGGTTGACCCGGCTCAGTTCCGCCCGCACGATGTCAATGAACTTGTAATACTCGTCCTGTCTCTCCGCTGCAGGCACAAACTCACGTTTGAGTCTCTGTATAGACATACTCATGGCGTTCAAGGGATTCCGTATCTCGTGGGCCATGCCTGAGGCGAGCTTCCCGAGAGAAACGAGGCGCTCCTTGAGCTCCATGTCCCTTTCCATTTCCTTGAGCCTCTCTGCAGCCTTTCGCTCCAGCCGGAATATAATGTATATGCCGGCAGCACCACCCAGAAGCAGCATGGAAAGGAGGACAACGAAGCTGATCGTGGTCCTTCTCTGTGTATCCCTGACGAGACTGCTCGACATCCTGATTTCAAGCGTGTAATTTGGAAAATAGCGGGCGCTGAGCGGCTTGACGATCTTGTATGCTTTGCCGGCTTTGGGTTTGAGGCCGAGGTAAAGAGCGCCTTTGGGGTCAAACACGGAGATGCCGCTGACGTTGAGTCGCTTCTCTTCTGCTTCCAGAACAGCCTCGACAATAGCCTTTTTCCTGAGATTCCTCAGCTCCTCTCCGTCAAGACTCACGAAGAGAAGATGATCTTTTGTCTTGACCCCGATGAGAAGGGTTTGGTCCTCGTCAGACGGCATTTTAAGCACGGTCCGCTCGCCTCTTTTCAAGAGCGCCTCGAAATAGGATGGGGGCACGCTGATCGACCCTTTTCGCTCTACCTGGCGGCCCTTTTCGTCCGCCACGAGGAGGTGTCTGTATGATGTGCGGTCAAGCTCCGGCAATGACCGTTTACTCAGCTCATCGTACAGATCGTCGACGATGGCTTCGTCGTAACTGAGGACATTAAGATAGATGGGAGTGATGATTGCGGGAGATTTTCCGAGTAGGTTGAGGTACTCTATATTTCTGTCCGTCTCCTGCTGGATGCTCTTTGACAGGATCTCACCTTCGGCCTGGAGTATCCCCTCGATGTTTTCCTCGATGATCCTGATCTGGAAGAAACCCGTAAAGGCTATGAGAACGAAGAATATGGCGAAGAGGGAAGCCGGGAAGAATAAGGTCCTTTTATCTTCCATGTCCTCTGTACCGCGGGAGTGGCATCATCCCTCTCTGGTGGGGGGGTGGCATCATCCCTCTCCTTCCTTCTCCATTAGAGAACCTTTCATACCGGCCTCTCTGTTGTTCATTAAGAACCCCGGAAACTTCCCCCCGGTAACGTCGGTAAAGATTCTCTCTTGACGACCGGTTGCTGTTGAGATCGCTCTCCAGTCTTCGAGCGCGCTCCCTGCCGGCCTCGGAGTTCCGGTCGACTTCCTGGAGTTCCAGCCTCTTCCTGGCAGACTCCCTGCGAAGTGTGCTCCACTCCTCCATATATTTCTTCCTGATCCCGTCGACCTGTTGCCGCTGCGGATCGCTAAGGTTGAGCCCTCTTTCGAAGTCCTGATAGGAATCCTGGGCCTGCGCGGGCGAGGCAGGGAACTGAACCAGAAAGAAGAGGAGTAGGGGTATGCAGAGACTTGTGTACTTCATGATCCGCCTGGGCTCAAGCCGTCAGTGATACTCTATTATACCACTGAGGGCTGGTAAGGGCTTAGTAGGGTTGTCATTGCCGGAGAAGGTCTGTTGTGTTCAGCCCCTTCCTCCTCTCATGCCCGCCCGAGGAAGAAGGGGCTGAATATCAACCCCTTGTGCGGCCACGGCCGTGGCCGCCGCAGGCTCCCCGACCGCGGCCCCAAGGCATCTCTTTCATCTTGGTCAGCTGCTCCGGTGTAAATATCTTTCTCTGCTCAAGTCTGAACTGAATTGTCTTATCCTGCATCTGCTGCTGCAACACGTTTACTTCTTTCTGCTTTGCGACGATCGCCGCATCGTCCGCGGCAGGGTTTGTGTAGAGGCCTCTCATCTCCTGCCTCTTCTCATACATCTGGCCCCTGAGCGGCTTGAGCTCTTCCCACTGCCGCTTTCTCAGCGCACTTAGCGTCTCCCTCTGTTCCTTGGTAAGGTTGAGATCCGATGCCCACCGTCCGTGGGCTCCCTGAAACCCGGGTCCGGGACCCTTTTGCCAACCGGGCCCGCCACCAGTCTGCCCCGGGCCGGTACCCGCCGCATCCGTGCCCGGGCTAACGGCAAAGCTGCCAGTTGCAAGGGCCACCAACGCCAACAAACCGATCATCACGTACAACTTTTTCATACTTACCTCCTCACAGAATTTGTTAGACACTTACCCATTGAGCAACATAGATGCCATGGAACAAATAACCTAATATACTAATATCATTTGCATTTATGAAAACGAGGCGTTCGGGACTTGACAAATTGGTCAGAAACCCTGGTTGTCAGTCGACAATATCGTCGATGGAAAGGATTTCTCTCGTCAGGTCTGCTTCGACCATATTCATTCAGCTGAAGGTCCGCCAAAAGCCCTGAAAACCCTATATCATCATTAAGAAATATGCTATATATTGATGCACATTTTACGGGGCGCCATGAAGCACGTTCTCACTATTGCAGGCCATGACCTTTCCAGCGGGGCAGGCATAACCAAGGACCTCGAAATCTTCCTGGCCCTTGGCCTGCACCCCTTATCCATCCCGACCAGCTTTGTTATCCAGGGACCGGGCGGGGTGAGGGATCTATTCCCAACTCCGCCAAAGCCTTTCGCCAGGATGCTGAATACCGTAAAGAATGAGGTGGTGCTGGATGGCATCAAGATCGGCGTTCTGGGAGAGAGATTGCAGGTCAAGCCGATCGCATCATTTCTGAAGGAGTATCGGGAAAAACCGATAGTCGTGGATCCGGTGATCGCATCGAAAAACGGTTTCAGGCTGATGAGCGATAGCGATCTGCGCTTCATGATTCGGCATATCTTTCCTCTCTGCTACCTTATAACACCCAACGCCGATGAGGCGTCAGCGATCTTGAAGAAGCCGATCAGGAACCCCGGAGAGATGGAGAGTGCGGCCATACTGTTGTCGCAGTTGGGGCCAAGAAACATACTGCTCAAAGGGGGGCATCTTCCCGGAGACCCTGTTGACCTGCTCTTCGATGGCAGCCAGATGCTGACGCACAAAAGGGTGAGAATGGAGCGGGTGGTGCACGGAACAGGCTGCGCCCTGTCGTCGCTGATGCTCTCCTTTACTGTGCTTGGCTATCCGCTGAGAGAAGCATTTCTCGAGGCTGAGAGTCTGATGGGGGAACTCCTGAAGGAGAGCTACAAGCTGAACGGGAGTGGTTACTGGTACACAAGCCTCACCCGGATAGCCCACAACGGAAATGAACGGTGGCACGTCCTGAAATCTTTGCACGATGCATCGGTCAAATTGGAGTACCTCAACATGGTTGCGCTGATCCCCGACGCACAGATGAACGTAGGTTATGCAATCCCGGAAGCATCGGGTATGGAAGATGTTGCTGCGTTCCCCGGCAGGATCGGTGAGAGGCATGGCAAGGTCTATTTCAAAGGTGGGCCTGAATTCGGGGTCTCTTCCCATGTTGCGAGGTTGATTCTCACGTACATGAAGTATTATCCTCATATGAGGGCATGCGCAAACCTCCGGTACGACCAGGGGCTCGTCGAGCGTGCTAAGAAGTTTGGGATGGCCGTAATGCTTGCGGACAGGCGCAAGGAACCGGAACGTGCTAAAAGCGCGAAGGGACCGAGCCTTGATTTCCTCGCGGAGAAGGCCTTAAAAGGTGCAGGAAGTCCGCCGGACATTATTTACGACACGGGAGATATCGGCAAAGAACCTATCCTGCGGCTTTTTGCCAGGGATCCCGCAGAGCTCTTAAAAAAGATGGAGATGATGCAATCATGGAAAACCAATTAGTCAAGGCCCGTGAAGGGCAGATCACACGGGCTGTCGAACAGATAGCACAGGATGAGGCGTTCGATAAAGAGAGACTGCGCGAGCTTGTTGCGTCCGGGAAGGTGGTGGTGCTCGAGAATAACCGGCACAAAGATTTTACCCCGAAGGGCGTGGGCAAAAACCTCTCCATCAAAGTAAACGCGAATCTCGGTACGTCACCGGAACGCGTTGATATCAAGGCGGAGCTAGAGAAGCTGAATATGGCCATGGAGGCGGGTGCTGATACGATCATGGACCTGTCCACGGGGGGGGACCTCGACGAGATACGAAAAACCATCATAGCACACTCGAAAATACCGATCGGCACGGTGCCGATCTACCAGGCAGCCGTGGAAGCGATCAAGAAGAAGCAAAGCATCACGAAAATGGATCCCGAAGCACTTTTCGAGGTGATTGAAAAGCACGGCGAGAGCGGCGTCGATTTTATAACGGTCCACACGGGTGTGACGCGCCAAGCGCTGGAGAGGCTCAAAGTTCAGGGGCGCGTTACAGACATAGTGAGCAGGGGCGGGGCTTTTCTTGCTGAGTGGATAATCGTCAATCAACGCGAGAATCCCCTGTACGAGCAGTTTGACAAACTGGTAGCCATAGCAAAGAAGTATGATATGACGCTCTCCCTGGGAGACGGCCTGCGGCCTGGTTCCACAGGCGATGCCACGGACAGGGCCCAGATACAGGAGCTCATAACACTGGGAGAGCTGTGCGAAGAGGCCTGGCGTAATGGTGTTCAGGTAATGATAGAAGGACCCGGGCATGTACCCTTGAACTTGATTGAGGCTAACATCATACTTGAGAAGAAGCTCTGCAAGGAAGCACCATTTTACGTGCTTGGCCCCATAGTAACCGATATCGCTCCGGGATATGATCACATCACTGCTGCCATAGGTGGCGCGCTGGCCGGCTTCTGCGGCGCCGATTTCATCTGTTACGTTACGCCCTCGGAGCACCTGGGGCTTCCTTCTCCGCTCGACGTGAGGGAGGGCGTTATTGTTGCGAGAATTGCCGCTCATGCCGCCGACATTGCCAGAGGCAACGAAAAAGCCATCGAAAGAGACAGACAGATGTCGCAGTTTCGCAAGGCTCTCGACTGGGAGGGGCAAATACGGATGGCCATTGACCCAGAAAAGATACGCTCTTTCCGCAAAGAGCGAAACCTGAGCGACGATGTGTGCAGCATGTGCGGGGAATACTGCGCCATGAAGCTTGTCAAAGATTATTTTGCCAAATAGATTTGTACGAACTCGTCCGTGCAAATCTATCTAGCGAGCACGGCGAGCCGGGTACCCGCTTGCGGGTGAGGGAGGCTCCGGCGGCTTTGCTGCCGGAGGGGGCGACGTGAGCCCCAGTAATAGAATTCTCTATGGAACAACCAGGCGCATGGCCTATCCACGTCTACTCGGTTTCGCAGCTCACATCCCGCATACGGGATTCTCTCCATAAGCAGTTCAGGGACATACTCGTCGAAGGCGAGATATCGAACTTCAAGCTCTATCCTTCCGGCCACCTCTATTTTACCTTGAAGGATGAAGCCTCTTCGCTCAGGGCTGTCATGTTCAACTTCTACGGGCGATACCCGGAGGATTTCGTCAAGGATGGCGCGGCCGTGATCTGCCGCGGAAGGATAGACGTTTACGAAAAAAGGGGAGAATACAGGCTCCTCGTCGATGACCTTGAGGTCAGAGGACTGGGGCTCCTTCAGATACAGTTCCAGGTGCTCAAAGAAAAGCTCTTCAAGGAAGGCCTTTTTGAGGCGTCGCATAAACGCCCCTTGCCTCTGCTCCCCGCGAGGATCGGTATCGTCACCTCGCCTGCCGGAGCGGCAATCAGAGACATGCTGAAGGTGATATTCCAGAAATATGAGAATATGGCCGTGCTCATCTATCCCGTCCGGGTCCAGGGAGAGGGTGCAGGTCAGGAAATAGCGGAAGGAATAAAATACCTCAACCAACAAAAGGAAGTGGATGTGATTATCGTGGGAAGAGGGGGAGGGTCGCTCGAGGATCTGGCATGCTTTAACGAGGAGATTGTGGCCAGGGCTATCTACGCGTCTGAGATACCCATCGTATCGGCAGTCGGCCACGAGATTGATTTCACCATCGCGGATTTCGTTGCCGACCTCAGGGCTCCCACGCCCACCGCCGCGGCAGACATGGTCGTTCGCGAGAAACGGGAGCTTCTCGCATCGCTTGCGCGTGCTGAGCAAAAGCTGGAGCGCAGTCTCAAGAAACGGCTCGAGAGGGTTAAGCTCCTTTTGTATCAGTCCTTTGCCGAACTCAGAGAGCGAAAGGATCTCTTCGCAAAACACAGGATATATGTAGATGACCTTTCCAATACCCTGATGCGCACCGTCGCAACCATGCTCGAACAAAAGAGAGCGAGACTGGAGGGAATCGCTCAGCGCCTTGACGATCTGAATCCCCAGAACATTTTGAAAAGGGGCTACAGCATCACCACAAAAAAAGCTACGCAGGAAGTACTCAAAAAGAGCGATCAGGTTGTGACGAAGGAGCGTGTGCGGGTCAAACTGTTTGAAGGAGAGATCGAATGCATCGTTTCCAAAGTTACTCCGCCGTAGCCTTGCATGAGGCGGGGAGGCGCGCCCTGATCAGTATACCGATTTGCATTCAAGTTGGACGACCCAGCCCTTGGCCGGGTACCCCGGGCGGCAGCGAGGAGATGACGCAGGCGTACTCAGAAGTACGTCGAGGAAAGCGCCGCAGCGACAACGAAGGTATACACTTGAAGGTGAATCGGTATCAGTGGTATTTTGCCAGCAGCTCTTGAATCTTCGGCACTGCCTTCTTTGTCGCTTTGATGCCTTCTTCCATCATCATTTTCTTCTGGCTGAAATCGAAGAGTGATACGCCATGCACATCGGGCTCAATTATCACATCGGCGCACGCCAGTTTTGCTTTGCTCGTCTCGCGCATCATGATGTTGATGGATTGAGCAATAACATCGATAGCCGAATCGATCTGGTAGTTCTTTACGTCCTTCTGGAGGCTGACGCCGATGATGATGTCCGCGCCCTTGTTGCGCGCGATATCGCAGGCTACATTGTCAGTAATGCCACCATCAACAAGCATCCTCTTGTCGAATGTAACCGGCACGAAAATGCCCGGAATGGCGCAGGAGGCATGGACTGCCCTTGCCAGAGAACCCTTCTCAAGGGTCACTGTTTCGCCTGTGTTTAAGTCGGTTGCGATGGGGAAGAAAGGTATTCTGGTATCCTCTATCCTCTTTGCCTTCACGTTCTGCTCGACAAAGCTCTCCAGTTTCGCCCCCTGTACGGGACCCATTTTGGAGTAAACAATCGAGAAATCGAGTATGTCGTTCTTTTCTATTTTGAAGGCAAGCCATTCGAGCTGAAAGCCATCGGGGTTCGATGCGTATATGCTTCCGATGAGGCTGCCAACGCTCGTACCGATAATCATATCTATGGGAATCTTTTCCTGTTCGAGTACCCTGATAACACCGACGTGGGCAAATCCTTTGGCAGAGCCCCCTCCAAGCACGAGTGCAACTTTCGGCTGCTTTTTCGGTGCGGGTGTGGTCTCCACATGCTTCGGTGTCTGGCAGGAATGAAGGAAGATCGTGACCAGCAGTACGACTGGTATGACGAGGTTACGAACGAGAGCCGACATACGGATTGTTGACTTTTTCCATGCCGATGGTGCTTTTCGGCGCACTACCATAATTGTGGCCGGGAAGCACCACGGTCGAATCGGGTAGTTTAAACAGCTTGTCGCGGATGGAAGAAGCAAGCACCTCAAAGGAACCGCCTTCCAGGTCGGTTCTGCCGACACCTCCCACAAAGAGCGTGTCGCCGGTGAAAACGAGACCGTTACCGTAGAGGCAGATCGCTCCGGGGGAGTGACCCGGGGTATGAATGACCGTGAAGCTTACCTCTCCCACGGTTATCACGTCGCCTTCTTTCACTGTCTTGCCCGCGGGAGGAGACGGTTCCGCTCCGAACATGTTCAGCATCTGCTGGGATTGGTGAGTAAGAGCATGGGCTTCTTTCTCATGAATCACGATTGTTGCCTTGGTTAAATCCTGCATACGCTTGTTGCCCAGCATATGGTCCACGTGGAAATGGGTGTTGATAATGTACTTTATCTGCAAGCCGTTCTCGTTTGCCTCCTGGAAAATACGATCCTCATCACCCGCAGGGTCTATCACGAGAGCTTCTTTCGTCTTCTCGCATCCCACGAGGTAGGCAAACACCGCCATCCGTCCCACTTCCATTTGCTTTACTATCACGCGCTCTCCCGTTTCAATTACAATTATTGGGACACCCGTTATACGGGTACCCGGTCGCCCCCTCCACCAGCAAAGCTGTTGGAGCCTCCCGCACCCACGACCCACTTCGTGGGTACCCCGGGGTACCCGGCTCGCCGGGCTCGCTAGATAGATTCCCACGAGCAGGCCCGCGGAAATCTATTAGATTGCCTAAGCATACTATTTTTAGTATAGTTATGCAACCAGCACCGTGGTGCTGTAAGCCGCAAACCATAAGCGTATTCCCCTGCCTGATTTCCGCGGCTCACTGCTCACGGCTGACTGCTCACAAGACGGGGGTTACATGCAACCGACCTACATCGATGCCCGGGACCTTCCGGACGCTTGGTTTCAGTGTATCTACAGGATCTTTGATGATCAAGGTGTTCACGAATACTGCGTAGACCGGGGTTCCTTCGAGGGCTGCAACAGGAAAGAGTTTGACGTCGTCATGATACACATCAAGTATCCGGGTACAAGACCACTGATCCCGGATATACCTGCGGAGCTGGGGATACCCACCCCGACGAGCATGGAGTACGTCGAGGATTACCTCCAGTATCTCATGACGGACAGCAAGAAGCAAAACGAGCTGTACACTTACGGGGAGAGATTGACTAACCCCAAAGTACTCCTGGACGGGAAGGAACATGCGCTCGGTGTGAACCCGCTCCAGGAAGTCATAAAGATTTACAAGGAAAATAAACCGGGGACAAACCAGGCCGTCATGGAAGTGGGGATGCCGCAGGACATTCTCCTGGAAGATCCGCCTTGCCTGCGACTCATAGATACACGAGTGATGAATAACAAACTCCATTTCATACTCTATTTCAGAAGCTGGGATCTCTGGGCGGGATTCCCTTCCAACCTG
Organism: Syntrophobacterales bacterium; assembly: GCA_017881765.1. Classification (GTDB taxonomy): domain Bacteria; phylum Desulfobacterota; class Syntrophorhabdia; order Syntrophorhabdales; family WCHB1-27; genus JADGQN01. The sequence continues at coordinate 19,043 of JADGQN010000039.1, forward strand.
GCAGCCATTCAACTCCTGAAAGAATATATGTGCCACGAGATCGGGCTTGAGGACGGCTCTATCACGGCCATAAGCAAAGGACTGCACCTCTACGAGTATTCCTTTGGTCTGGCGCTCAAGAGACTGAGGAGAGTTTGAACAAGAACGAAGGTTGAGATAAGAACCAGGAAAACAGAGGAAGGTTAAGACACTCAAATCTTGCCCCTGGTTCCTACCTTAACCTTTGCTTTAGTCTTTACCTCTACCTTAGTTCTTGCTCTTACCTGCTTTATCTTTTTCCTATGTTTTACACGCCAAAGAGAGTGAGGGCGACACCCGTCATGATCGGTATCGTCAGGTTATCGTCCAGGAAGCGCGGTGTAAATAGCTCTGTCACT
>JADGQN010000260.1 GCA_017881765.1 Syntrophobacterales bacterium
AAGCACGAAGCAAGACGCCGCATCCCGCACATCACAAAAGTACATATGCTCAAGGAGGATGTATGAGTAGGAAATTTGTGCTGATCTTTCTTGTCTTTTTCGCAATCGTTCTTCTCGGGAGCCTCGGTCCGGCCCGCGCCGATGACGGCGAGCTTGCTGCCATATCGTCAGCATTGCATCAGCATCACGGAAGGTGGATTGCGGGGGAAAATAGCGTCTCAAGACTGCCTGCCCATGAGCGGGCGATGCGGGTCCGTCTCATCAAGCCCAACCTTAGTGGACCGGGACCGGTTATCACCCAGAGCGCCCCCAGACCTATGCCCTCAACCCGACCCTCGATTGGAGAAACAACGGTGGGAACTTTGTCACGCCGGTGAGGGACCAGGGCAATTGCGGCAGTTGTTGGGCCTTCGGCACGGCAGCGGCGCTGGAGTCCTATCTGCTCATCACGCAGCCGACTGTCTTCAACCAGCAGACACTCGACCTGGCTGAACAGGTTCTGGTCTCGTGCAGCGGCGCCGGAAGCTGCAATGGAGGATCTATCAATAAGGCCTCCGACTACGTGCGCGACACGGGTCTGCCTCCGGAGGGTTACGATTCTTATACCGCAACAAACGGCACGTGCCCTCCCCTGTCCAGCTGGCAGGGAGCCGCTGATAAAAGCCAGGGATGGGCATGGGTGACCACGACTTCGGTGTCCGTAGACGCTCTCAAGAATGCACTGGCTACTTACGGCCCGCTTATCACGACGATGGAGGTCTACAGTGACTTCTTTTACTACGCAGGTGGCGTCTATCATTACACCTCCGGATCACTTCAAGGCGGCCATGCGGTACTTCTCGTGGGCTACGACGACGTCAACCAGTGCTTCATCGTCAAGAATAGTTGGGGCACGTGGTGGGGAGAGCAAGGCTTTTTCAGGATCGGTTATTCTGAGATCAGCAGCGTTGTACTCTTCGGCCAGTACACAATCGCCAACATCCATGCCGCTCCTCCTGCCCCTACCTGTTCCTTCTCCATAAGCCCGACGAGTGCGAGCGTTGGCGCAACCGCAAGCGCAGGGAGCGTGACCGTCACCGCATCAGCCGGCACCTGCGGCTGGACGGCCTCAAGCAATAGCTCCTGGATCAGCACCAGCCAGGCGAGCGGTACCGGGAGTGCTACGGTCACTTACTCGGTTCAGGCAAATACGGGCCAGGCCCGTACCGGCACCGCAACGATTGCCGGTAAGACGTTTACCGTAAACCAGGCAGCGGCAGCAGGCGTTCCCATTATGTCCGTCTCCGCAACCGCCATTAACTTCAGTTACGTTCCAATGGGTTGGTCGTCGACGGGGTACCTGTACATTTACAACAAAGGAACCGGGTCCCTCACCACGTCCATAGGCATCACGGGCCAATCAGCGTCCGACTTCAGCCAGACGAGCAGCTGCGGACCGGTCGCTCCCAATGGCTCCTGCACGGTCCGGGTAACCTTTAGACCGTCGAGCAGGGCTTCAAAATCGGCGTCTCTCAACATCACCTCGAATGATCCCGCCCATGCAGCCGTGACCGTTTTACTCAGCGGGAGAGGGTACTGATCCTTTACCATCTTTAACCGGGTCTGGTTCTTAGAAGGCCGGACCCGGTCTGTCTTCTTCCCCATCCCCGCTGCCGGAGCCATTCATCACATCATCGCCAAAGGCATTGAACGGCGCTTGCGCTCTCCGTGATGCTGCCGTCCAGCGCGGTGAGCAGCTCGCACGACAACTCGTCTCCAACATCCGCTCAATGTCCTGCAGACCAGCGCTGCTTGAGTCGGGTATGGTTCTTCTGCTACACTCTCCCATGCCGCTGCTCTTCGAATCGGTCAGCCACGGCGATTTGGCATTCGGTTTTTTCAACATCGAAACGGATATGCTTTTGCTCAACGACTATTTTTTCTTCGCGTCCGATTTCTGCCGCCACGTGACGGACCTTGCGCGTCAACATGCAGACAAGCCTTACCGGTCTGCGTGGGACGTGCACGTGATGCCTCACGAAGCGGTCGGTAACCTGCAAGGAGCCATCGCCGGTGATGACCTGTCCGGCTTTATCGGTGAGGCGTACCGGCTCTTTCCCTTTCCGACCGAGGCTCGAGCTTTCAAGCAGAACCCCGAGGGGCATTCGACTCGGGAGAGGGTTGAAGCGCTTGCCACAACGTTCGTTCCGGCCCGGCGCATCCCGGTAATGGTGAATCCAAACGGGGAGTTCATCGCCATCGGGAACTACGCCTTCAACCGACCACAGTTCCACGCCCTGCTTTCGTACGTGTGGCTGGGCGGCTATCCGCGCTGGAAAGACGATGTGAGGCCGGCGTACGTCGTCCAAATGGCCGCGGCAGCCGAGGCGTCGCTTCATCCGCTCTTCGCCGGTATTGCTGCGTTTAGCTGAAGGATAGAAAAAGAGCTCGCTGGAGCAAACTGGTTGGTGAAATGTTGACAAATTAGCGGTCTCCTTAAAACACCTATGTTCAGGGCAAGCCTGTTCTGACTTAGACTCATGGGATTGAGGAACTCCTCCGGGAGAACTTCGCCGGGATGAACAGGGTGCAGTCTTTTTTTCATGATACGTCTCCTAACGATAGTCCGTTATTTCAACTTCGTAGGCGTCTCCGCCCGGAGGCGTATCAGCCGGAACGCTTCAACAGCGTCGCCGAAGGCGCACGTGGCCGGCGGCCTGCAAAAGCCTTTCAAGCAGATGGAGAAGCGGGACCGCCGAACAAACTTACGGTTCTCCTGACCAGGTCGGACAGTGAGGGGTCGCGTGCCCCCATGACGAGAACGCAATCGCCGGGCCTCGCATCGGCTTTCAATTTGATCAGCAACTCATTACGATCGTTCACCGCTTCTGCCTTGAACGACACGGAACCGAGCCCGCTTATGAGGTCCGCCGAGGAAATATTCTTTTGGGCAGTGCCGCCGGCGTAATAGATCGGCAAGAGATAGAGCGAGTCGGTCTCCCGAAAGACACATCGAAAAGTTGCAATATACTCATCCTTTAAGAATCGGGTCGGACCAAACCCGTGCGGTTGGTATACGGCAATGATGCGCGCAGACAAACCCCGTGCTGCGCCCACGACAGCCGCTATTTTAGCCGGATTATGCGCAAAATCGTCTACCACGTGCACGTTAGCTACTGTATCCGTAACGCTGAAGCGTCGCGCTACACCCTCGAACGTTCGTACAGCTTCAGCGAGAGTCTGTTCATCGCACTCGAAATGTTCGCAGACGCACAGCGCGGCACGCAGGTTTTCAAGGTTATAGTCGCCCGGCAGCGGCAAATGATATTCGATACCGTTGCGCAAAAGCTTCACCGACGTCCGCAGGAGCTGTTCGTGGTCCGGTCGCCACGCAGCCGAACTGTTTCGGCCAAAACCTACCGTTGTCCGAATGGAAGCAAGGATCGGATCGTCCGAATTTGAAGCACTCCATTGAGATCTTGAGACAAGGGTTGCAAAAAGGTCCCTTAACTCGTCAACGCTCTTGTGGTCCTTAGAGACATTAAGAACAACCGCAACCTCCGGAGCATACTTGACAATCGTTCCGTCATGCTCGTCCGCCTCCACGACCAGAAGGTCGGATGCGCCGCTGAAAGCGTTGCCGATCAGCCCCTGTTTTTCGAGCCTCACCAGAGGCGCACCACTTATGAGAGAGGGGGATTTCCCGCAAGCGGTCAGGAATTCGAATATCATTGCCGTGACGGTTGATTTACCGCTTGTGCCTGCGACCGCAATTGTCTTTTTCGAGGTGATAAGTGAGGCAAGCAGATCGGAGCGATGCACGATGGCTATGCCACGTGCGCGCGCAGCAGCCATGTCAGGGTTCGATTCTTCTATTGCCGTTGAGACGCAGACCGCATCGGTATCCGCGGTGACACCTGAACCGTCCTGATGAACGATTAAGCACCCGAGTCCTTCGAGGGATCGTCGCATTGAGGCTGTATCCTCACTGTCAAGCAAACGATCGGAACCGGAGGCGATGATCCCCTCAAAGCGCAGATACTGGGCGAGAGCACTCATCCCGGTGCCGAAAACACCGGTGAAATGAACGCTTCGGCACGCAGTTTGGCCAATAAGTATAGGCGGAGGATCGATGTAGACAATCGCACCAACGCTTGCCAGTTCGAACAGGCGAATGATGTCTTGATTCCGTAAACAGAGGCATCCGTGGGACAGGGGCGTACCCACCAGATCCTCCCTGTTGGTGCCGTGAATATAGATGCAGCGCTCATAGGAATCGACCCCTACGCCTTTATTGACCCCTTCCTCCAGACCTTCCAGTCGCAGAATACGCGTCAGTATCAGATTCTCATCACGTGAACGCTGATCCCAGTCGATGCCCGTATCCCTGCGTTCTTTGAAAATGCGGCCCACAGGCGCGCCCGACCCGATTCTATCCTTGATTAGATGGAGACCGAGGGGTGTTTTGAATGAGTTCTCTCGAATACCTGTGCCGAAACGGGAAGTGGAGCAATCGAACCGCTCGACAATCGTCTCGTTCCGGCAGATGAAGAGCGTTTGCGTTTCGATCGACTGGACGAAAAAAAGCTCCCGAGGGTCACTCAGGAATTTCTGTAGTATTTGGTAAATACGACGTAACCGAGTCTTCTCCATACCGCATCTCATCAAAGCCCACGTATTCATCTGAATTGAAGGGTGGGGGTCATCATTGGAAAGGAACCAACGAGCCTTTCGGTGTACTCGAGCTGACTTTTGCAGACCGGCTAAGATTACCCGGTTTTACCGGGGTTTACAAGTCTTATTTTTTTCTGCGCACGAGGCGTATTTATTGATGCTGCCGCAATTCAGGTCGTCTTGTGCCATGCGCGTTTGACTCCGGCATGGGCGCTCTTTTTTTCACCTGCGAAGAGTGGGGATTAACGTCACCAAGGGTTGTTGATTTCCGATTTAAATATAGAGCTACGGATGGGGCTATAAAGGTAATCCAAGCGCCGCACATCGGATGGCAAAACCATTTGAAAGGGCCCGTTGTGCAGAGCTCGTCTTTGGCCCACCAGTTTCGCAGGGTGTGTAAGGTCCAGAAAACCAGCCCCAATCCGCCAAGCTGGTTCTTTCCGGCATTCTATTATCACGGAGCTGAAAGAGGAGGTTCTGCACGGAAAGCAAGGTCTGATTCGCTCTTCCAGGAACGCAGCGTGAAGCCACCATGTGGCGTAGAAGCGTCATGAGCCCGCTGCTCTCACCTCATCGGCTCAGTTGTCTGGCGGGATTGCTCCGTGAGCGATCCCAGCGGCATCGTCGGGCCGGTCATGCTGGGTGGGCGAATGACCGGCTTCTCAGAGCGTTCTACTTACTGGCGTTCTGGATCTTCCTCGCCGTGGCGTCAGCGCTTCGCGCTCCCAAGCGCGGCGCATCTGCGGAATGGTATAGACCCGTTATTTTGTGATCCCCAGGAGACGCGCGGCAGTGCCGCCAAGGATCGCCACCTTCTCCTTCTGGGTCAGTGACTTGCAGCCTAAGATGTGATCGACCGGGTGCGGCTGCCATGGATAGGGATAATCGCTGCCCATTACGATCTGACTGGCGCCGACCTGTGCGGCGAGATGGCGGATCGCCTCCGACGTAAACACCAGGGAGTCGAAGTAGAGCTGCTTGAGATACTCTGAGGGCTTCTTTTTCAGGGTGATCTTAGGATCACAATTGCCGAGAACACAACAATGATCGGACCGGTCGGGATAGAATGGCAAATAGCCGCCGCCATGCGCCGCCACGATCTTCAGGCCGGGGAACTTATCCAGCGTTCCTTCGAAGATCAGGTGCGACAGCGCGATCGTGGTCTCGAGCGGGTTACCGATGGTGTTGCCGAGAATGCCGTTGCCGGCTAAGCGCTTGGAGAGCTCGGGTATGCCCTGGGGATGGATGAACAGCACTGCACCGAGTTCTTCCGCCTTAGCCCACACCGGATGAAATTTCGGGCTGGAGAAGTCATCGCCGGCAACCCACCCGCCGATCGCGGCACCGCGGAACCCCTGCTTCTTGACCGCCGTTTGCAGCTCCTCTATGGCAAGCTCGGGCGCCTGCAAGGTCAGCGAGGCAAAGCCAGCGAAGCGGTCAGGCTTGGCGGCGCAAAGCTCGGCCAGTTTCTCGTTCTGGATCTTGACGATCTGCGCAGCGAGATCGCGGTCCTTTTCGTACCAGAACGGATTAATAGACAGCACTTCCATATCGACGCCCTGCCCGTCCATCGCCTTCAGGCGTTTCTCGATCTCGATGAAGTTCTCCTCGCCGCCGTTAACCGGCGGGTGGAGGATGGACGCCCCGGCGCCGAGCAGCGGCTCAACGTCACGGAAGTAGCAGTGCGAGTGCACGTCGATGGTCTTGACGCGCTTGCCCTTGACGACCACCGGCAGGCGGCGCCCGGAAGGCTGCTGAGCGTGGGCGGCGTCCAGCAGGGCGCAGCTGCAGAAGACGATACCCGTCGCTGCTGTAGCTTTCAGAAAATCCCTTCGATTCATTTCTTTAGACATAATTACCTCCCTTTTCTTATCTCCATTCGACGCCCCCTTTGCACTACAGGGTCAGCGGAAAAGACTGAAACAACGGCGTCTGGAGCCACTATACCGATCATAGTGCGTCAAGCGTCGCTATGTCAAGCAAAACCGCGAGGCATGGTTCACGACCGGCCATAAACCGAGCAAGAGAGGAATTATGCGTAGGACCGTTTCCATCATTGCCGCTTCTGTTGTGGAACGTAGCCGAGTAGGTGCGAGCTGAATGGTAGGAGGATGCTATACTTCTGCTTGCACCTGCATTTATGGAAAAAACGCACTTGGTTTGTTATCGAATA
>JADGQN010000261.1 GCA_017881765.1 Syntrophobacterales bacterium
TTGCCCATGCCGACGGGTATACCTATCAGAATGCCCAGAGAAACGAAAAAGAAAAATACCCCTGTGAGAAAATTATCATACGTGGGCCGATTGCCCCATTGAGCTCCCACGCTCGCTATCAGCAGGGCTAATATTCCGCCGACGCCGATGATGCTCAGTATCCACCCGACGACTGATCCTCGGGTCAGAGCGGATGGTATTCCTATTACCGCGAGTATCAAGCAGACGGCCAAAGCTATGATCATCTCCATGGTGGAGGTGAAGGTCGTTCCCTGCGTTTCCTTTTTCTTTCGACGCAAGCGCCCCCAAAGCAACCGAGGAAAAAAGCTGGTGTGAAATTCGAGTGATAAAAATTTCGGGGTATCAGGATCAGCAGTCATGCCCCAAGCCTCCTTCATAATATGTTACCACCTCGGCATCCTGCCGGGTGAAGGACAAAATGAGCCGCTACCTCGTGGCAGTGGCATCTGATTCGCAGCGAGGAATAAATTTTCTGGTTACGATGTCTAATCGGATAGAAGACGCGAAGACCGAACTAGCTGAGGTGGACGATGCGCATGACGACGAAAATGAGAGAGGCGGTGGGCAACCGCTCGGTATGATCTGACGTGGAACGGCGAGTTGAAGCCGGGCGAGGTCAGGTAGGTCGAGTAGAGAACAGGGCGCTATCTTAAGAATCTCACGGTTGCGATAAAGCCAACCCTATTATCCGGCTCACACGTGCTTCTTCGTGCTGCTCGCGATTGGTGCAGGCTTCCAGTGGCGGTCGAAGTCCAAATGAAACTCGCGGTACCCATCGGTCCCTGAGGCGGGCTGTGGTGCATAACCTTCCACGTACTGGAAATACGTGCAAATGTGGCGGCTCAGGAGAGGACGACCCGTTGCCGCCGAACGGCGAACAACCCACGTATGCCTAAGGTCCGCTCGCAATGACTCACTGCAAGCCCTACGCGGCTCGCAGTGCAGGCAGCGCCACTCGCCGGTGGTATGCGCCGTAGCCTCAAACCCCGCGAGCTCGGCTTCAAATGACTTCAGTATAAAGCGCTGGTCGTAGTAAATCTGCTTACCGTATTGATGCTCTTCGAGCCCTGCCAATCCTGAATACTTCACCACCACGTTCCCTGCTGCATCCGTCGCAATGATCTCAAAATCCTCATCCAGAATGGGAATGAAATCGGCGATCGGTGCCTTCGCTGCATTAAGACGCCAGAAGGCGAGGATTATATGCTTCACCTCGCGTGCGCTGAGCGCTTTAAGCCCCGTTGAGGTCTGGTCGTTTCTCTTAAGCATAGTCGTAACCTAACTACGTTTTCTTCTTTTTCAAGAGGCATCCCTCTCAAAAGAATTTCCCCGACTCGGCAGCGCTCCGCTTTCTCCTGTTTGCAGCTTCCCGTGCCCTTCGCATCGGCCCTTTGCGGTTAAGGAAATTTCCAAACATGACGAGAATAGAGAGGAAGACCATTTGTGTTTTGCCGCCGGATTCAATAAATCGTGTGCGACAAACTGATACCACAAATCCTCTGGAGAAGCGGGTCGTCCGCCGTGTCACGCTCCGGCTCATCCCCTTCCTCTTTCTTCTCTACATTGTAGCTTATCTGGACCGGATCAATGTCGGCTTTGCCGCCCTGCAGATGAATACCGAACTTAACCTGAGCCATGCGGTCTTCGGGATTGGCGGCGGCATATTCTTTATCGGCTATTTCCTGTTCGAAATTCCCAGCAATCTGATCCTGCACCGCATCGGCGCCAGAATATGGATTGCCAGGATCATGATTTCCTGGGGGCTGATCGCTTCGGCCATGATGTTTGTCGCAGGGCCAAAGAGTTTTTATGCGCTTCGTTTTCTCCTGGGAGTCGCGGAGGCCGGTTTTTTCCCGGGCGTGATTCTCTACCTGACCTATTGGTTCCCCGGAAGGCACCTGGCCCGCAACGTAGCCTTCTTCATGACGGCCACACCTCTGGCCGGCGTTATCGGCGGTCCTATCTCCGGTGCCTTGCTTGAGATGCACGGCTTCGGCGGCATATCGGGATGGCAATGGCTTTTCCTTCTGGAAGGCTTGCCGGCCGTCCTGCTCGGATTGCTGACTCTGGCCTGCCTGCCGGAAGGCCCGGAAAAAGCGGCATGGATTCCCCGAGCGGAGAAAGAGTGGCTGTTAGAACGATTGGCGGAAGAAAGGTTCGGGAAAGAAAGAGAGTGGGAACGCGACCTCTCTCAAGCATTGAAAAGTGGCCGGGTTTGGGGACTTTGCCTGGTCTATTTTTGTCTTGTGGTCGCGATGTACGGAATCACGCTGTGGATGCCGTTGATAATCAAGGGCATATCGGTTTCGAGTGATCTGATGGTCGGCATCATCTCCCTGTTTCCCTATTTGGCGGCGGCCGTCTTCATGGTTATTGTCGGCATATCATCCGACCGAACCGGCGAGCGCCGGTTTCATGTGGCGGGTTCTCTGGCCATTGCCGCCATAGGCTTTCTGCTTTCCTGTGTCGCCGTTTCTCTGGCAGGGAAAGTGGTTTGCCTGCTCATCGCTGCCGCGGGTATCTGGGGGGCTCTCGGTCCTTTCTGGGCATTCGCCGGATCTTTCTTGAGCGGAACAGGTGCAGCGGGGGGAATTGCCCTTATTAATTCCGTCGGAAATCTGGGTGGCTTTGCAGGGCCGACGCTGATGGGGTTCTTGCGGGATTCGACCGGTTCGTACGACAGGGGTCTTTTTCTTCTGGGCCTGATAATTCTTCTGGGTGGCTTTGTCGCGTGCATGTTGAGACAAAGAACTCGTTCAGTAGATGAATCCTTGTTCCCTCGCCCTGCGTTAGCAAAGGATGTATGAAGAATAGAAGAAGGAAGCCGCGATTATTCTATAGAACAAACTATATGGAAGGAGCCTGATCATGACGCAATGCCATCGAACCATGCTCTGGATGTTCCTTGTCGCTATAGTGTCGGGATGCGCCACGACGACAGGTGTTCCACTCAAGAACGCCATCTCGACCCCGGCCGCGCCGACGGCGAGAGGCCCTTATTCGCAGGCCGTGAGCTACGGCAATCTGCTGTTTGTCTCCGGTCAACTGGCTATCGATCCGGCGAGTAATAAACTTCTTGCCCAGCTTGATATCGAAGGTCAGACACGGCAAGTCCTGGATAATATCAAAGCCGTTCTGGCGGCAAATGGAATGGGCATGGAACACGTCCTCTCAACAACGGTCTACCTTGCGGATGTGGAGGATTTCAAAAAGATGAATCAGGCTTATGAATCCTATTTTTCAGCGCCGTTTCCGGCCCGTGCGACGGTTGGTGGTGCTATGGTTGTTCCGGGCGCCCGGGTCGAGATTTCCGTAATAGCCGGAAGATGAGCGGAGCGCCTGCCTTGCGGTTTATTCGTAATATTCCGGAACCAGTCGTAGAGTTTTAAAAAAGTCGGGATCGTGGGAAAACCATATCGCCCCTCCGCTACGCTCTTTTTCCCACTTGATCCTCTCGATGGATTCCATGGCCTTTTCCGGGGACCAGACAATGCCCGGCACCACGCCTTTGAGGTTATCATCCATGAAAGCCGCATCGCCGGTTAAGATAAGCGTTCCGGTTTTGGGAAGCTTGACCACGGCGGATTGATGTCCCTGACTATGGCCGATCGTCCTGATTATCCTTATTGTCCCGTCTCCGAAGAGGTCCCAATCGCTGTCGAGTTGCATGAAGTTGAAGTTTCTTGTCCCTTCATAATCAGGCAGGACATAGGCAAATCTCTGGAAAGGCTCGGGCCACCAGGCAGCTTTCAGCTCATCCTTCTGGACGACGAATGTGGCCTTCGGGAATAAGTTCATGCCGCCCGCATGGTCCACGTGCATGTGCGAGAGAACCACATATCGTATGTCGCTGACGGAATATCCCAACTTCTTAAGTTGGTTGGGCAACTTCTGATCTTCCGATTGCACGGGCAGTTCCGCGGTCTTAAGCGCCTCGCCCATATGGTCCGGATTCATGCCCGTGTCAAAGAGGACCAAGCCCTTCGGATGAACAATCAGAAAAGCAGGAATTGGAATCGTGATCGGTTTCCCCACATCCTTCATAGCCGTCAAATATCCCTTGTCGATAGTCATCGTGCCATTCAACAGCACGTAAAGTCTCATGCCCTGAGCCGGAGCCCCGAAAGAAAGTCCCGCACAGGTTACGACGAAGAAAACCGCGAACACGATGGCCGGCAAAATCCTTCTCCGTATTGCATTGCTCATTTTTCATTGCTCCTTGTTTAAGAGGGATGTTAAGCCGTGCATAGCACAGCGCACGTGTCCGTTTGAGGATTTGCGGGCATACAGAGATGATCGGCAAAGAACCAGGAATCTAAAGAGCCAAGGGCGTGGAGAGAAACTTGTGTCCTACCCGGCCGGGCGTTTGCGACGACATTTGTGGGATGTAGCCCGCTGTAAATACATGTAAATAAGGCAGGAAAATTGGCGCGCCCGCCGCGATTCGAACGCGGGGCCTTTGGCTCCGGAGGCCAAAATCACAGGAAACGGGATGTTCTTGCAGATGCCCGTAAATACTCACAATCCTTTGATGGACAAGGCTTTCAGGGTTTTCAGTGTGTCGGTGATTGTCGGTGATTTTTTGGGATTCCCCATGAGTCCTGGGCACAATTCTGGGCACAAGTTTAGGCGCCTTACATTCAACCAGTAAGTCAGTCAAAATGCGGTAAGACGGCCGGGCCATGGAGGGGAGAAAATCCCCTCCATGGCTCTTGAATGTCGGCGGATTCACCGCACTAACTTCCCTTCATGCTGTACGCACCGTTACCTCCGCCGCTCTCCTACGGCCGAGAAAGGCCACACCGTCAAGCACGATCGATTCGTTTTCCAGGAAATGAATGCCGAAGACCTTCGCGGCGTCCCTCACCTTTTCCGCGTAGCGAGGAATCGCCTTGCAATAATACTCATGATTGCCGGCGATATAAATAACGGTTCGCCCACGAAAGTTCTCCCGCGCCCATCTCATCCCTTTCAGCCCGACACCGGTATCGCCTGCAAGGATAACCACATCTGCAGGCGGGACGGTGTCAAACCCTATGCAGGTCCGCATCTGCTTGGTCGAAAACACCACTTCTCGGTCGAGAACACCACTTGGGAACAGGCGGGGCTGCAAACCGTGCCGGATTGCAGCCCCGCTGCCGAACAGGGCGTTACACAGGTCTTCCGCAGCCACGTCACACTTCATCCCAGTCCACCTGCCGCCTTTGTGTCTGCAATCTTTACATCCCCGGATCCGGTGCTCGCGCGCGGGCTGGCAGCCGTTCTCCTGCGTCCCTGTCGCCTTAAGCAGTTATAATATGTTTTCAGAGAAACATAGTATAAAACCCAGGGGTGGACCGGGAACGTCCGAAGCGGCTCTGCACATGCTCACCATGCTTTATCGGACAGGCCCCTTTTGGCTCGTATTATTCCCTTCACGGTTCGGTTCTCTTCGAGGATTGTACGAACCTGGTCCAGGTCGGTCAAGCTAACTTCTCCAGGGTTCCCGGCCGGCCTGAGCATCATGACCTGATCCGAAAACCTCGAATTGTTCTCTGGCGTGTCGCTCACGTCCGGCCTCGTGAGAAATGTATCGTCTATCAAGCCGTATGCTTAACCCCTTTCCTCGATCTCACCCCTTTCTGTTAGACACGGCCGCAAGAGGACACAGGCGATATTCAGCATCAGAGAGTGCTGCTCTATGTGACGTCGCGGCGATTATCGGTGGAGGACGAGCCTTTCGCGCAACTCGTCGAGCGATCGGATACGTTCGGCTGATCGGGCTCCGTCTATCCTCTGCAGATGAAGGGCATGCATGCCGGCAGCGCGAGGCCCCTCCACATCAGCTATAGGTTTATCCCCCACCATCAGCATTTCATCGAACTGAACACCCATGCGAGTTCTGGCTATCTCGTAAATGGGCGGATCGGGCTTGATGTAACCCACATCACAGGAAAAGACCGGATCCTCAATGTACGCGTCGAGAGCGAAACGATAGAACGCCTTTTTGTATGGACTTGCCAAGTTCGAAATGAGGCCTATTCTATATCCTTCCTCATGCAACCAATCGAGCAGGGCAGGCACTTCAGGGAAAAGGCTGACGCTCTGCAGTTCGGCCTCCAAATCGGAAAGGAACTGTTCACGCTCAAAGTCCGTGAAACCGAATGCATTCACGAGGCTCGCAGTGTCAGGAAGATCCTTCGTAAGCACGGTTTGTCTGATCTCATCGATTCCATACCCTGCTTTTTCGGCCAGTTCAAAGACTCTTCTGTAAGGATTCGTTACACGCTCAACACGAATGAGTGTGCCAAAGAGATCAAAGATGACGCCCTTTATCTTCATCTTTCCCCCAATTCACGGGTCCTCATCAGGCCTAAGTTCACACTTCCACCACCAACCCGGGCTGAAACCTTTCGTTGACCTCCTCGGGGTAGCCCCTTGGATTGCACAGTACTCTCGTGCTCCCGATCCGGTAGTCGGCCGAGTCGTGCACGTGGCCGTGGACCCACAGCTGCACGCCCGATGACGCGACAAACTCGTCCAGGGGAGACGCATAGGCCGCGCTCACTAGGTCTTCCCTGAATCGATCCGGGACCGAGCGCGCACTCGGCGCATGGTGCGTGACCACCACCACCTTCCGCCCCTTATGCCGCGGGATCTCCTCTTTAAGCCACTCGAGCGACCGCGCGTGCAGGCGGATAGTGTCATAGGCCCTGAGCTTCGGATACTTTCCGTGAGAACTGATGTATACTTTCTTGTAATCCGTCATGTGTCGTTCGGCTTCGGAAGCCGCACGTCCTCTGTCCCCGTACA
>JADGQN010000262.1 GCA_017881765.1 Syntrophobacterales bacterium
TTATGTGGCCGAGAATTTCGTACTCTATGAGAATGCGACAAGGAGAATAGTGTTCGTCAAGGGAAAGGATAGGAACCTACTTGTCCTCAAACCAAACCCAGGGCAATCCCTACTTCGTTTACACTTACGCCACACAGATGGTAGAGGTGGAGGTCGACATAAAGACGGGTGAGGTGGATCTGAAGCGGATCGTAGGCACGTTCGATATAGGCAAGGCAATCAACCCGATGCTGCTGGAGGGACAGATCGAAGGCGGTATAGGCATGGGGATTGGCTACGCGCTCATGGAGAAAGTGGTGCTCGATGAGGGCATCATTCAGAACCTGGGGCTGAAGGACTATCTCATACCCACGGCGCTCGATATGCCACAGATCACGTCGGCGCTTATTGAAAAACCGAACGTACACGGACCCTATGGGGCCAAAGGGATCGGAGAGATGCCGAACATACCCACGCCGGCGGCGATAAACAACGCCATCGCGAATGCCGTCGGAGCATGGATCTACCAGGTGCCCATCGATTCGGAAAGCGTCTGGAAGGCCATGCATCCGGCGAAACCGAGAGGCCGATAGTCCAAGGAGGAAATATGGCGCGTTTCAGTGCAAATCTGACATTGCTTTTTAACGAAGTCGATTTTATGGACCGGTTTGAAGCGGCCGCGGGGGCGGGCTTTCGCGCGGTCGAGTATATGTTTCCCTACGCATATGAACCTAAACTGCTCCGTGAGAAGCTCGACCGGTTCGGGCTGAGCCAGGTCCTCTTCAACCTGCCCGTAGGCAACTGGGAGGCGGGTGAGCGGGGCATCGCCCTGCTGCCTGACAGGGTCACGGAGTTTAAAGCAGGCGTGGAAAAGGCAGCCGGGTATGCAAAAGCGCTGGGATGCCCGCGGGTCAACTGCCTCGTGGGGCTGACGCCGGCAGCGGTTTCTGTTCAGGACGCGCGGAAGACTCTTGTGGCCAATCTGCGCTGGGCCGCGGACCTGCTTGCGAAGGAAGGCGTGAAGCTGCTGCTCGAATCGCTCAATACGAGGGACTTCCCAAATTTCTATCTCTCCGGTACCGCGGGCGCTGCTTCCTTGATCGACGAGATCGGCTCAACGAACGTTTACATCCAGTATGACGTCTTTCACATGCAGGTGATGGAGGGGAACGTCACCGAGAACATCCGGAAAAACGTCAGCCGGATCGGCCATATCCAGATCGCGGACAACCCCGGCCGCCACGAACCGGGGACAGGAGAGATCAACTTCACCAACCTTTTTCGTTTCATTGACGAGGCGGGTTACGACGGTTTCATCGGATGCGAATATAAACCGCTGGGAAAAACCGTGGAAGGCCTCGGATGGTTGAAAACTTACCTTTAGGAGGACAAAATGGCTCAAAAAGTAGGATTCATTGGAGTGGGTATCATGGGAAAACCGATGGCCGGCCAGCTAATAACGGCAGGTCACACGGTCTACGTCTATGACAGAGCCGAGGCGCCCGTTCAGGAACTGGTAAAGAGCGGGGCGGTTGCATGTACCAGCGCGGCCGAGGTAGCCGGGAAGGCGGAGCTGATCTTCCTGATGCTCCCTGACACGCCCGATGTGGAGGAGGCGCTTTTCGGACAGAACGGGGTGGCTTCCGGCGTGCGCTCCGGCTCCATCGTCGTCGACATGAGCTCCATATCCCCCATTCCCACACGGGAATTTGCCCGAAAGCTGGAAGGCATGGGCGTGGAGATGCTGGACGCCCCGGTCTCCGGAGGGCAGATCGGCGCACAGAACGCGACACTCTCCATCATGGTCGGCGGAAAGGCGCAGATTTTCGACCGGGTTAAGCCGTTTTTCGAGTTGATGGGAAAGAACATCGTGCTCATAGGCGGCAATGGGGACGGGCAGGTCTGCAAAGTGGCCAATCAGGTGGTGGTTGCGCTCACACTGGAGGCGGTCAGCGAAGCGCTGGTCATGGCTTCAAAAGCGGGGACCGACGTCGCAAAGGTACGCGAGGCCCTGCTCGGCGGATTCGCGCAGAGCAAGATTCTCGAAGTCCACGGGGAGCGGATGATCAAACGCACATTCGCGCCCGGCTTCAGGGTCAGGCTGCACCAGAAGGATCTGAACATCGCCCTGCAGACCGCGCGAAACCTGGGCGTGAGCATGCCGAATACCGCGACGGCGCAGGAGCTGTTCAACTCCCTCGCCGCGGACGGCGGGGCAGATCTCGACCATTCGTCCATGATCAAAGCCCTGGAAAAAATGGCCAATCATGCGATCGGCAAGGACAAGAACGCAGATAAGAAGTAGAGTATTCACGCAGAACGGCTTCAGCTCGTGGGCATGATACTGGTGACCGGCTTATTAGGAAGGATAGCATCGACTGTCTCTAACAAATCTCTGAAGAGGGACGCGGCATAAAATCGCCGCGTGAGGTTTTCCTTGAAATGCAGAGTTCGAATGGTAATAATTAGACAGGAAGCGCGCCTTATCGCAGAAGCCACTGCCGCCGAATCAGGCCAATACGAAGGGCGATCACAGTCGAGCATAAAGGAGGAGGTGTAGTATGACCGTTTCGGTTTTGGATGGCAAGAGGATTTTGGCCGTAGATGATGAGCCTGATATACTGGTTGTGCTGGAACAGGAGATCAAGGATGCTTGCCCGACCTGTCAGATCGACAAGGCGACCACGTATGAGAAAGGCGCCGAGCTGATCAACACCAATACTTACGACGTCGTGATTCTCGATATCATGGGCGTGCGGGGATTTGACCTTCTTGACCTGGCAGTAAAGAGGAACTTCAAAGTAGCTATGCTTACAGCCCACGCCCTCAGCCCCGAAGCTCTCAAGAAGTCCCATGATCTGGGCGCGCGCGCTTATCTGCCGAAGGACAAGCTGGGGCAGGTACTTCCGTTCCTTGAAGACATCTTCACTGAGGAGTATAAGGGCGGCTGGAAGCGACTTGTGGAAAAATTGGGGACTTACTTCGACGATCGGTTTGAGCCCGATTGGAGAGGTAAGGCTGGTGTCGATTTTTGGTATTAAGGGGGGGGGCTGATTGCGCTTCCCGCAAGGGTTGCAAATCAACCGGAAAGGATCCTTCCGCGCTTTTGGAGATGGGCTTCGTTTACGAGGCCCATCTCTTATTGGTAAGGGCAGAATCTCACCATGCCCATCTTATAGGATGAACCCCTGAGCGTTCAGTCAGTGATCTCACATGCGGAAGAGATCAGGGACAGAAGAAACGGAGGAGACCGATGATCCCGCCCATCAACACAATTCTCTACGCCACCGATCTTACGGAGAACTCGTCGTACGCTTTTTACTTTGCTGTGGACCTGGCGCGAAAACATGATGCAAGGATCCTGATCCTCCACTGCATAGCGCCAATTCAGGCTCAGATGCACTACAAAGCCAGCTACAGCAGCGATAAAACTCTGGAAAGGGCGAAAGAGCACGAGAAGGAGGAGGACACCGCTGAGATAGAGAAAGACTTGCGGGAATTTTGCCAGAAGGTAGAGTCTGAGATTGGTCCTCCGTGCGTCTGTCTTGTCTCCAAAACCATCATCAAGACAGGCCACGCCGTGGAAGAAATCCTGAATACGGCGGAAGAGGAGGAGTGCGATGTGATCGTTTTAGGAATCTACGGAAAGAGCTGGCTGAGGCAGGCCTTTCTTGGGAGCGTGGCCCGTTCGGTGTTGGAAAAGAGCCGCAAACCGGTTTTCATCATTCCGCTGCCGTCTGAAAAGAGCGGTGTCGAGACGGGTACGCTCTGAGGCGCACCCTCTTTTTTCCTTGCTGAGTGACGATAAGTAGTAACAAGACGAGCCGCACATGAAACGCGTTCTCTATCACATGATGGTCCCCGCGGCACTCTTCGCTCAGTTGCTGAAGTAGGCCCCGGTCCCAGCCGCGTCCATAACGGGCTTCATATCTGCGGCGAGGCCTATTCCGATTTTCAGGGATTCATTGAGGGCGGGCTCCGGACAGCTCACGGCGTGGTGCGGCAGATCACGTAAAGGTAAGAACGCCGAATTCTCATCAGAGGGCAATCGCGCCCCCGCTTCAGTGCTCCTTCTTCAGCTTATCTATGAATTCAGGCACCGGTATGGCCGCGAGCGTCACGATCTGGATTGTGCCTCGCGCTCCCAGCTCCATTGAAACGCGCGCTATGACCTCGTTATTGGGCGCCTCGATCACATTGACGAAATCATAGGGTCCCAAAACAGCGTACTGGGCGTGTACCTTGGCCCCCATTTTTTCAATCTCTTTGTTCACCTCGAGAATCCGTTCCGGATTCTTCTGAATCGTTTTTCTACCCTCATCCGTCAGGTTGCTGATCATTATGTAGAGTCCCATGTTCGTACCTCCCCATACTCATTTTAATGTAATGCTCTTTAGGGTCATATAACATCCTAAGAAGCCTGGCGGACCGTGCCCCCTCCGAGCACTCGATCTCCCTCGTATAATACCACAGACTGGCCCGGTGTGATAGCCGAAATGGAATCATCAAAGGTGACTTCCAGCAGGCCGTCGCTCACCTTGAATGTGCAGGGCTCCTCCTTCTGCCGGTAGCGGACTCTTCCAAGGGCCCTGCCGGAAGGCCGGGCGCAGAGCATATTTACCTGATCCGCTATGAGCGTGCGGCGGTGCAACTGTTCCTTTGCTCCCACGATCAGTACATTCTCCTCCGTCCTGATCTCAGTGACGTAAAGAGGCTCCGCAAACGGGATATTGAGCCCTCTGCGTTGGCCTATGGTATAAAGGTGAACCCCCTCGTGGTACCCCAGGTGTCTGCCATCATGCAGGAAAATGTCTCCCTTTTTCACGGGTATATACTGGCTTATAAACCGTCTGTAGTCACTGTCCGGGATGAAGCAGATGTCCTGGCTTTCTCTCACCCTTGAAGAGCCCCACGCTAATCCCGTCATATCGAGCCGGACGGCTTCCTTAATGCAGCCGGACATCGGGAAGAGGAGGGTTGGGAGCTGGTCTTGCTCAATGGGATAAAGGAAGTACGATTGATCCTTGGACCTGTCTCTTGCCTTTTTGAGAAGCCAGCCTGTTTCCGATTTGTCGACCGCGGCGTAGTGGCCCGTAGCCACCGCATCGGCCCCCAAGGCCAGCGCCCTCTGAAGGAAGGCGGAAAATTTTATATGCTGATTGCAGAGTACGCAAGGATTAGGGGTTCTACCCCTGCGGTATTCGGCAATAAACTTTTCGATCACCTGCTCCTCGAACTGAGGCCGTAGATTGATCACGTAATGGGCAATCGACAGGCTGTCCGCCACTCTTTTGGCCCTGTTTGTGCTGTCCAGAGAGCAGCATGCCTTCGGGTTCCGCGTACTTGCCGCGGTTTTCGGAAGGAGGGCGAATGTGACGCCGACAACCTTGTATCCCTGCTTCTTCAAAAGGTAAGCGGAGTAGGAGCTGTCGAGCCCGCCGCTCATGGCCAGGAACACGGTTTGCATTGGATAATAGTATCATGTGTAGGTATGGATTGAAAGTTGCAGCAGATTATAGTATTATCACCAAATACTAAGGAGGAGAATGTGCATGCGTAGCAAACTTAAGTTTTCACTTGTAGCACTCTTAGTTGGCATATTCTTTTTGGGGTTTGTTGTCGGTGCTCAGGATAAGAAGCCGGCCAGGGGCGCTGAGAATAAAGAGATATACGAGTACTTGAAGACGTTCTCAGACGTCATTGACCTCGTCAAGAAGAACTACGTTGACGTGACACAGGATAAGGAGCTGGTTTATGCTGCCATTAAGGGTGTGCTGGAGTCGCTTGACCCGCACTCTTCCTTCTTGACTCCGGATATGTATAAAGAGATGCAGACCGAAACTAAAGGTGAGTTCGGCGGCATTGGCATCGAGATAACGATCAAGGACGGGTTTCCCACCGTTATCACGGCCATCGAGGACACTCCGGCTTTCAAGGCCGGCTTGAAGTCGAATGACCAGATTCTTCGAATTGACAGCAAACCCACCAAGGGCATGGGGCTCGTTGACGTGGTGAAGCTTATCCGCGGCCAGAAGGGAAAGCCCGTGGCATTGACGATCATGAGGGAGGGCTTCACCGCACCCAAAGATTATCAGGTTGTGCGGGACGTTATTGTTGTGAAAAGTGTCAAATACAGGATGCTAGACGATGAAAACGGCTATGTCAGGATAACGCAGTTTCAAGAGAAGACAGGGAAAGATCTTGATCTTGCCGTCAAAGAACTGCGGAAATCTGAAAAAGGAAAAACGCTCAAAGGGATCGTGCTTGACCTGAGAAATGATCCCGGCGGACTCCTCGATCAAGCCGTTGACGTGTCTGACAAATTCATGAGCGATGGTTTAATCACGTATATCGAGGGCAGAAAAGCGGATCAGAAGGTCAAGTTCTTCGCGAAGAAGAAGGATGATGATTTCATGGGCCCGCTCGTGGTCCTTGTGAACGAGGGCAGCGCAAGCGGATCGGAGATTGTAGCCGGTGCCCTTCAGGATTCTAAGAGGGCCGTCATCGTCGGCACAAAGACCTTTGGCAAGGGTTCGGTTCAGACCATAATTCCCCTTGGAGATGGTTCCGCGGTGCGTTTAACAACGGCTAGATATTATACGCCCAAGGGACGCTCGATACAGGCAGAGGGCATAGCGCCGGATATCGTCATCGAGAACGACATGGCGAGGAAGCGTGACAGGGTCATAATGCCCATTAAGGAGAGGGACCTGGATAAGCATCTTGAGGGCGATGGCCAGAAGAAGCCGAGCAACCAGACTGCCCCAA
>JADGQN010000263.1 GCA_017881765.1 Syntrophobacterales bacterium
TCTCTGTATACCAGCGTTCTCCGCAGGACTTCCGGGTTCCACTTGAGTAACCACGACGCCTGTAGCGTCTTTCACCCCCAGTGCCTGAGCTACATCAGGAGTGATGTTCTGAACCCCGATCCCAAGCTTCTTGCCGGTGGGAGCTTTCGCGACTTCGGTCGTCTTCTCGTCCATCTGGCCGACTTTCAGGTCCTTGCTGATCATCTTTCCACTTCTGGAGAGCTTTACGGAGACACTCTTCCCGATAGGGGCGGCTGCTACGGCTTGCGGCAGGTCCTTTGATTCCTTGATCTGCTTGCCATCGAACTCGACAACGACATCGCCCTGCTCGATCCCTGCTCGCTCAGCCGGGCTGCCCTTGAACACTTCGGCTACGAGAGCCCCTTGCTTTTCCTTGATGCCGAAAGACTGGGCGAGCTCAGCCGTCGCCTCCTGGATGCTCACGCCGAGCCAACCCCGGGTGACCTTTCCTTTATCCTTGAGTTGAGGAACTACGGCGTTCGCCATGTTTGCGGGAATCGCAAAGCCTATACCCTGGCCGGACGCAATGATTGCCGTGTTGATGCCTATGACTTCTCCTTTAGTGTTGATGAGCGGTCCACCTGAGTTTCCGGGGTTGATCGAGGCATCGGTCTGGATGAAGTTGTCGTACGGCCCGGCGCCGATTGTCCTGCCTTTGGCACTGACAATACCGGCAGTCACGGTCTGTTCGAGCCCGAAGGGGCTGCCAACGGCGACTACCCAGCTTCCAACTTTCAGGTCGTCCGAGTTTCCCATCTTCAGCGGCGTCAGGTCCGCGGCACCCTTGATCTTGATAAGGGCAAGGTCCGTCTTGGGGTCCCGGCCGACCACCTTGGCATCGAACTCCTTGCCATTGGCGAGCTTGACCTTGATCTCGTCGGCATTCTCGACCACGTGGTTGTTGGTTACGATATAACCTTCACGGTCGATGATGAACCCCGACCCCAGGCTCTTCTGCTGGAAGCCTTCCGAAGGACCTTCATCGCCGGACCCCGACCCGAAAAAGTCTTCAAAGGGATTCTGTTTTCCGGATGGCCCGCCAAAGAAATGGCGGAATACGCGACCACCGCCCTTCATCGTCTTCGTGGTCTGAATGTTTACGACACCATCGCGGACTTTCTCGGCCAGCTCCGTGAAGTTTCCCGGGACCATAATCGGCGCATCAGCGCCTTTCGCAGCCGCGGAGAGTCCGGGGTCAGATGTCTTGACGGCCCTGGAGACGCCGTACCCGAATCCCATCATGAGCCCTGTCATGACTAACGCTATAACCAGCTTTCCAAACTTGTTTGTCCTGTCCTTTGTACTGTCCATCTCCAACCTCCTTTCCTGATTTGTCGGCTGAGCTCAGCCTTCATCCTTCGCAACATTCTACACGACGAAGTTAACGGGAAGATTACGCGAAGATTACAGAATGGTAATGTTGAGAGTGCGGCTGCGAAAGGCTTAAGGCAGAATCAAAACTGAGACATTATCTCACGCCCGCTCGTTGCACTCGCTAGAGTCCGCAGATCACAGAGAAGAGCAGGAGATCATCTCACGCCCAGTCGCTACGCTCCTTCGAGGCCGCAGAGGTCGCAGAGGAAAGACATGAAGAGAGAAATACGTGAGAGTATGCATGTGCTTGCTCTGAATTCTCGGCGAGAATTCTTCACATAGCATCGCGTTGACGCGCGAAGTAGTCGTGGAAAATCCGATATATGTTGTCTGCCGCTTCGCAGCAGACTAACCTCCACAACCCGACTTGGAGCATACCAATTATCACAGTGTCGCTTAGCGGGACGGCGACGTCTGGGTGTGTCCACCCTTCCGGCGATAGCCGGACGGCGGTTGCCCGGTAGCGAAGCATCCTGTAGGGAAATGGTCCTCTCAACCAGTCCGGGCAAAGAATATCACTCTCTCTTCTCTTCCCTTGCTCTACCTCTGCGCCCTCTGCGGCCTCTAGCGATAGCGCAGCATCCTGTAAGGAAGCGGGCGTGAGATAAATCTCCTGCTCTTCTCTGCGGACTCGAAGGAGCAGAGAGACTGGGCGTGAGATAATGTCTGTGCGTAATTTGGAATCAGGTACGACGAGGCTGCGTGGAGAGCGTGATGGTGAACGTGCTTCCCATTCCGAGTGCGCTCGTCACGCTGATATCTCCGCCGTGGGCACGCGCAATGGCCCTGGCCAAACTCAACCCGAGCCCCATGCCCGCCTGTGACCGGCTCTGGTCACTGCGGTAAAACCGCTCAAAGATGCGCGGTAGCTCCGGCTCAGAGATGCCGACGCCCGTGTCCTTGATCGAGATGAGGGCAAGATGCCGTTCGTTCTCGGACAGCGAAATCTCCACGCTTCCCCCGGACGGAGTATACTTGATGCCATTATCCAAGAGGTTGGAGAGCATGCGCTGGATCATCCGGACGTCGCCGTTGACCTGTAGTTTTTCCGGAGTCTCGCAGCTGAGGGTTATCCCCTTATCCTCCGCGCCGGGACGGAAAAGTTCGCATGCGTCCCGGAGAGTGCGGGCGAGATCGATTTCTTCCACGTTGAGCTTGTCCACTCCAGCCTCTGTTTTCGAAATCAGGAGCATGGTGTTGATCATGTCGAGCAGACGGTCGCACTCCTCGATGGTGCCCGCTGCCATGGCCTCATATTCGCCCAGCGACTTGCCGGTAGTCAGGGTCACCTCAGCAGCCCCCCGTATCCTGGTGACAGGGCTTTTCAGGTCATGGGCGATGTTGTCGGTCATCTCCCTGAGTTCCGTAAGCAGCGTCTCTACACGGTCGAGCATCTGATTAAAAGTGACGGCGAGCTGGTCGATCTCATCACCCCTTGTTTTCACGGGCACGCGCTTTTCTATAGTACCTGCTGATATCATCCTTGCTGTCCGCGTCACCGCTTCCACGCCTGAGACCGCCCGTTTTGCCATGAACCATCCGACACCGGCAGCCAGCACGATCAAGAAGGCCATGGTCGCGATGAAAATCCCTTTGAAGGCGTCGAGGAAGCGCGAATAGTTCTCCATGGCCTCTCCGACCTGCACGATGATGCCGGGACTGAGCATAGCGTACAGGATGCGCACCTCGTCCTTTCGCCCCGGAACAACGACGGTCTCAAAGACCGGACCCATGCCCTGCAGCAACTGCCGGATCGCGCTTCCCCGGATGGCGATGTCCTGCCAATAGGCCATGTTGGACGACGAAAATGCGACTCCTGTCGGATAGAGCAGGCGAAAGAATACTTTCCTCACGCCGGCCGCCTGGGCCTCGATGACCGCAGCTTTCGTGACCTCGTCGATACCTTCCGAGGTGAGCGTTGCCGCAAACCGCCTCACCTGCCCCGCGAGTTCCTGGTCAGTCCTGTCGCGGATAACTGAAGTGATGAGCGTGTAGAAAAGCAGAAACGCGATGCAGGACGAAACCGCAAAGATGCCCGCGTACCACAGTGTCAGCCGGAAGGCGAGCGTATTGCGGAGTCTAGGAGTCCTTGAGGACATACCCTACTCCCCGGATAGTCTGGATCAACTTCTTGACAGAATCCCGGTCCACCTTGTCTCTCAGCCTGCAGATGCGCGCCTCGACCACGTTGGTTTGGGGATCGAAATTGTAGTTCCAGACGTGCTCCATGATCATGGTCTTTGAGACCACGCGTCCTGCATTCCGCACGAGATATTCGAGCAAAGAGAACTCCGCGGGCTGAAGCTCGAGTCTCTTACCTCCCCTCATGACTTCCCTACTCAGCAGATTTATGGAGAGGTCTCCGACGACCAGGCGCGTCGGCTCGGATATGCCACCCGCCCTCCGAATCAAGGCCTGGACCCGGGCAAGCAGTTCCGAGAATGCAAAGGGCTTGGTAAGGTAGTCATCGCCTCCTGCCTGGAGGCCCCTTACCCGGTCATCAACCGACCCTCTGGCGCTCAGGATGATCACGGGGGTCGTGACCTTCTTTTTTCGCATTTCTCCGATAAGCGATAGCCCGTCAAGCTTTGGCAGCATGATATCTATGATGGCCGCATCGTATGGTTCCGTGAGGGCAAGGTGAAGACCTTCCTCACCGTCTGGGGCGTGGTCAATGGCATAGCCCGCCGCTTTCACCCCTTTTACGATGAAAGATGCGATCTTACTGTCATCCTCAACCAGGAGGATTCGCATAATCAATACCCCTGCTACATTATGGGCTCAGGCCTCCTGATATGCAACTATACTTACGCACGGCCGGCCAACTCTTTCATACCTCGTCAGCGCCGACGCTCGTGGTCTGCTCATTGACCTGGCCGAAAAAGCGAGTAGAATATAAGCTAGTATCTACTTGTATGAATAGCCGTATTCCCAACCGTTGTCACCCCGGCGGTAGCGCGGCATCCTGTAAGGAAAGCCGGGGTCCAGAAATCCTTGCGGAATCTGGATTCCGGCGTTCGCCGGAATGACGGCAGGTCGGACCGGGGAGATCGAATCGTGGGCAGGTTTGTCGTCAAGGACACGTTCTACAATAAGGCGAAGCAGGAGGGCTTCAGGGCGAGAAGCGCATACAAGCTCCAGGAGATACAGCAGAAGTACCGCCTCGTAAAGCAAGGCGACAAGGTACTCGATCTGGGATGCGCGCCGGGAAGCTGGCTGCAAGTGCTATCAGGGCTCATTGGCGAGAAGGGGTTTGTGAAGGGCATCGACCTTCTGCCGGTCTCACCTCTGTCACAGAAGAATGTGGCGACCACGATGGCCGACATCCGGATTCTTCACGTCGAGGAACTGCTCGCAGGCATGTCTATCTCATCTTTCGACGTTATCACCTGCGACATAGCACCGAACCTCTCCGGCATACGGGACGTGGATAACGCGAACATCGCGGAACTCTTCGCCGCGGTCAGAGCGGTCGTGAAGGAAGCGCTCAAGAAAGATGGCATTTTCATCTTCAAATCCTTTTTCAGCGAGGATCTAAAGCCCACAGTCAAAGATTTGGAGGCGCTCTTTGCGCGCGTCTCAATCTACAAGCCACCCGCGTCCCGGGACGTCAGTTCCGAAGTCTATCTCGTGTGTCAGGGAAAGAAATAGTGTCTAGTGTTAAGTGTTTAGTGAAAAACATAACTAATGGACCAGCAAAATCAACGGAACAGCGGTCGTAAACCTGAGGCCTTACGGGCTCGGACACCTTATCTATAGACAGAAGGCGCAGAACGTAGTAGACTATACCGTCGAAAGTTCCGCCGCAACTCGTGGCTTTCGGTAGAATTCTGCAAAACAAGCCTCGATATACGTTCCACACGTGGGCAGATAGAGAGGTACTCTACTATGGAGAAAGACAACATGGAAACCATTACAGCTGATGTCGCGGTGCCCGAGAACGTAAGCGAGCCCGAAGAAAGCTTTGCTGAACTTTTTACGAAGGAAAACATGCAGCCCGGACGGCTTGAGCCGGGGCAGAAGGTGAAGACCCGGGTTATCAGCATCGTCAGCGATGCCGTTTATGTCGACCTTGGCGGAAAAAGTGAGGGCGTGATCGATCTTGCCGAACTCACGACAGATGACGGAACAAGCACAGTAAAAGTGGGTGACGAGATCGAGGCCTTTTTCGTCACGGTGCAGCATGGTATAAGGAAGCTCACCACCAAGATCCGCGGCTATTCGACGCTCACCCTTGGCGAGATCAGGGATGCTCACGCTGCCGGCTTACCCGTCAATGGAAAAGTGAAGTCTGAAGTAAAAGGAGGTTTCGAGGTCGCGGTCGGAGGTGTCCGCTGCTTCTGCCCGCTTTCACAGATAGACCTGAAAGGTAGCCGCGACAGCGGTTCGTATGTGGGTCACACCTTCCCCTTTAAAGTTCTCGAGTATGAGGAAGACGGCCAGAATATCATCCTCTCCAGGCGCGCGCTTCTGGAAGAGGAGAGACAGGCGGAGATTGAGAGACTCAAAGCCAGTCTCACCGTGGGAACGGAACTGGCGGGCACGGTGCGTTCGGTCCAGAGTTTCGGAGCCTTTGTTGACCTCGGCGGTCTTGACGGTCTCATACCCATCAGCGAGATGGCTTGGGGCCGTACTGAAAAACCTGAAGATCTGCTTTCACCCGGCCAGGAGGTACAGGTCAAGATCATCGGCATAGACTGGGTAAAAGGGCGGCTGACATTGAGCCTGAAGGCTCTGCAGACCGACCCGTGGGAGACCATATCCGAGCGCTACCACGTGGATGACCAGGTGCGCGGGGTTGTCGTCCGCCTCGCCCAATTCGGGGCCTTTGTGAATCTGGAACAAGGCATCGATGGGCTCATTCATATATCGGCCCTTGGTGGTGGCAGACGCATCCGTCACCCGAAGGACGTTGTTGAGGTAGGCCAGTGGGTAGAGGCCTATGTGACTGCTGTTGATCCCGCAAGCAGGCGGATATCGCTCTCATTGCAGCCGAGGGTGCCCAAAGAAGCAGTGGTCCTTCCGGAGGTAGGCGACGTCCTCGAAGGTACCGTAGATAGGGTCATGGCTTTCGGCATCTTCATCAGACTGGAAACCGGCCTTACGGGCCTTCTGCCGAATCCTGAGATCGGGACCCCAAAGGGCACGAACCACAGCCGCATGTTTCCAGAAGGCACGAAGATGCAGGTGCTGGTTAAAGCGGTCGACGTGGATAAAAGCAGGATCTCCCTCAGCCGTGTAGGCCTTGAAGAGAAGTTCGCTCAGGAAGAATTCAAGCAATATCAGGACTCGGTAAAGACTCAGGAGCGCGCATCAGGTAGCCTGGGAAACCTGGGCGATCTGCTCA
>JADGQN010000040.1 GCA_017881765.1 Syntrophobacterales bacterium
CCGGCGATTTCTGCGCGACGGTTGCGTTCAACGTTGGAGCCACCTCAGAGCGGGTCCACCTGTATCTGGAGGCATCCGACCTCTGGCATAGCGGTGATCCAACAGATCCGCGCAAGGTAGGCCCGATCACGCTGAACACGGGCAGACCCGCCCAGATCATCGCCCAAATTGGACGGGGAGCCCACGGCTCGCATGATGCCGCATCCTGGCGGGGAACAGGAGATCCCATCTCAGGCTTTCAAAGCAGAAAGACCGAGACCGTAGTTTACGAAAGCGGGCAGGGGGGCCAATTCAACCAGGATATTACATGCAAGGTCTGGTACACCCAGCCGACGCCCGATAAAACGGCGGGGCAGTATAGCGGGAAAGTAAGACTCACCGCCCTTGTAATGCCGGAAGACTACACAGACCCTCCGGCACGGGGCCACCTGGGTCCCCCACTCGTAAACACTGCCCCCATCCCGCCTCGACCGAAGGACCCGCCGCTTGAGAGACCGGGCTCGGAAAACCATCAACGTGGCGTCATGCCGGAAGGCCATTTTGGCCCTCCACCTTCAGATCCTGCTGCCTCCATCCCGCCTCGAAAGGTTGGGCCACCCCCGGTCATGCCCGGGCCGGATGACGCTCAACGCAAGTATGGGCCTACCCTCCCGGCACCCCGCTCAGACGACGCTCAACGTAGCGTCAAGCGGGACGGCCACTTTGGCCCACCGGAGCGAAACCACCTCGGCCCTCCACCTTCAGATCCTGCTGCCTCCATCCCGCCTCGACCGAAGGACCCGCCGCCGGAGAAACCAGGCACGGGCAGCCCTCAACGTGGCGGGCAGTTGCCGGACCGATCACAGTGAACGCGTCTATTCCCACGGAACGCCGAGAGGCTTCAAGAAATCCTGCGCCTCTTTGCTTCCCAGTTTTGCGGCGGTCTTCATGTCGTTCATTGCCCGTCCGTAATCGCCCATTTTATGATACGCCTGTGCCCGTTGCAAGAAAATCTGGGCACTCTGAGGGTTCAGTCCAATGGCTGCCGTGAAGTCATCGATCGCTTGCTGATATTTGCCCGCGCCGATGAAGGAAATGCCTTGGTACAGATACGAGGCAACCATCTCCGGGTTCAATCGGATGGCGTTATCGAAAGCTTCTACTGCCTTCTGATGGTCACCTGATTTGGCCAAATTCTGACCTTTTTCAAAGAACTCCATCGCCCTTGCTTTCCGACTGCCCGTGGCGGCTTTTTGTTCTACCTTGGCGTCCGTGGCGCTTTGTGAAATCGGTGTATTCTCCTTTGTCACTATCGGAACTCTTATGATTTCGGCCTGACGAATCTGATTCAGCCTCTTGATCGTCATACTCACTGTCCTCCCTGCCTCACCGTAGATGAGAGGGCTTATCTCGGAGATCGTCTTGTTAAGGGTAGGGATACCATCAATCGCGACAACCATATCGTTGATCTCCACACCCGCCTTTTGCGCAGGCGAATTCTCCGATATCTTGAGGACTGTAGGATAATAATTGGTCCCTTCACTGGTGGTAACTATCAGCCCGAGTCCCAGGGTGCCACTCTGCTGTGGATAGTTCTCGAAGCGGCTGCGGCAGTTCGGAAATTGATTGAAGATAGCCATCAGCAGTGCCTGACTGGAAACTCTGAGATCAGGATTATCTGATATTCCCGTTCCGGTTCCTAACCAGATGTTCTTGAAACTCTTTGCGTCGTAAACACTCACGATCACGGAGATGGAGAATGCCTCCGTAGCCCCGTCCGGGCGCGTAGGGGCTTGGGGCGCAAGGTGACCTCGGGGTGCTTGGGCCGGTTCCTCCACCCAGTAGGGGATCGAAAACGTTTGAGGCGGCGTATGCTTGTCCTTGCGGATCGACGACCCGTCCACGGTTACCAGGAGATCCGGGGACTGATCGATGGCAACGAACCTATATCCACGGGACTCAAAATAATTTCTGAGAACGAAGAGCATCTGTCTTTCCAGTACTTCGCCCTTTATTGCGGCGTCCTGGCTGACTTTGGAGGGCGGAAAGACTGCAAAAGTTTTGAAATGGGACGCTCCAAAACCGGAGTCCTTATATATTTGAACAGAAGGTTTAACAAGCAAATTTGCCGGCGTAAGATTGGTGGGCGGGAGATTGGCAGACGCAAAATCAGGCATGGTCGACGCAGTCTGGCAACCCAACAGGGAGGCGATTACCGCCAAAACAGCCGCTATCAAGAAATACTTATGCATAATTACCCTGCGCAGTGAATACGGCTTTCCATCGCATTTTGCGGAAGCCATTTGCAGCCCGGTTTCTTATGACAACAAAACTGGTTGTTGTTGGAGTATAGGCTTTTATGGCTAAGCCATTCTACCGATACGAAATAAACCATTGAGCGATTGTCTCAATAGGAATTGTCGGTTAGTCTTAA
Source organism: Syntrophobacterales bacterium (assembly GCA_017881765.1). GTDB lineage: Bacteria > Desulfobacterota > Syntrophorhabdia > Syntrophorhabdales > WCHB1-27 > JADGQN01. The sequence continues at coordinate 2,414 of JADGQN010000040.1, forward strand.
AGGACCATAAGTCATAGGTAAGATGTAGTTACACCATAGTGAACTAACGCGAGGCTTGTTGTCGCGGCGACTAAAGGGGCATTAGGAGGTAAAGTCATGAAAAAGAGAAACGCAGCTCTATTGCTGGTGCTCGGCATTCTTCTGCTTCCGGTTGTCGCGACCGCGAACCAGATAGAACTCTTGTACCCCGACCAGTATAGCCTGGTTCAATTCACCTATCCCAACACCGGCAATTCTTACAGTAACATTGTGGCCGGCAGCATTACCGGTCAGATAGATGGACAGATAGGTACAAACTCGCATGTCTCCGGTAATACGACCAACTTTTTCTGTATCGATCTCGACCATACCTTCAGCTTCGGACCGGTCTACAACTACGAATACTTCGACCTGACCGGAAATAGGGCTAACGCTGCGAAGCTCGTTAAAGCGTTCGCAAGCAGTCTGCCCGACGCAGAGCACGGTGCCGGGCTTCAGGCGGCTGTCTGGTCGGTCATTTACCCGGGGCAATTTAATCTCGTGACCGGCGGCAACATAGCTACATATATGCAACAGTACCTGGACCAACTAAACAGCGGTCTTCCCGCTGCTCCCGAATATAGAGGACTGGATCTATTTACTGTCGACGCGTCTGGGCAGCGGATAGCGGACTATCAGGACCTCATCGACGTGCCTGATCCGATACCTGCGCCGGAGCCTGGCACCTTCCTCCTTCTAAGCTGCGGGCTACTCGGTCTCTTGGCAACGTCCAGGAGAAGATGGTTACTCTCACTTTCTGGTCCAAAGATAAAGTGAAGCGCTGTGCAGTGATTTCTCAGATGAAAGAGCAGTGAATGGCGCCTGCAAACAAAGGCCTGAAAGAACAGCCCGAAACTATTTTGCGATTTAGTATGCAGATATTTTAGAAAGCAACGGATCTCGAACGTAGGTTCTTTGCTTGTAGCAGATAATGAATTAACCTTGATAAAGGCAAAGCACTCGAAAGGGTGCGACGCAAAGCCACTGGCCTAACCCTTCTCTTCCCAGCGAGGGCACGGTCGCAGGGCTGCCGGGTGATGCGGGCATCTGTAGACCACAAAGTAATTGTGGGGTCCCAGAACGCAGAGGCGCTTCCCGGCCAATACTTTGAGGGAGGTGCTCCTATCCGTACAACACACGCCCCATTTTCTTTGATCCTCTCCATGAGTACATCTCGCAGTTCTTTCCTCCGCTGTTCGCCTTGCGTCCCCGAGAAAAACCCGTTACCGCGGAACAGGCAACCAACCACAGAGGTGCCGTTAGCGGCAGCACAGTTTGGAGGCGAGGCATCATGAGCTGGACGTGTCCGCACTGTGGTTTCGAGACGGCTCTGGCCCCTCTCACCTTCAAGGACCGTATGGGGGTTTCTGCCTGCCCAATATGCGATCGAGTGCTTCCAATGGGCGCCGCTGAACACCGGGTTGCTAAGAGTCTGCGATGGATGGGACAGGAGAATTCTGAGCTCTTTGATCACCTTATTGAGAGAATTGACCGTAAGGCGGCCCGGCGCAGAACCCTTCGTCGGATCGGTGTTTTGGCAGCTGTGGTGCTATTAGCACTTATTGTTTATCTGGTGGTGTCATAGCCCACTTTGGAGAGGCGGCGCATGGCTGAACGATCGAGAAAAGGAGCGTGCATTGAGAATTTCTTGGCTGGAAGGATCAATAGGCCGGCGTTTGACGGCCATATCATACTGCCCTGGCACTGCGTAAGGGCATAGGAGGGAGAGGAATGAATATAGTTATTCATCTCAGTAACAAACTCATATCGGAAGCAATTTGTGAACTCCTCCTTTCGAATGGGTACGTTAACGTGGTAAGGGAAAATTCTCGTACCAACGGGTTTACGCCCCATGTGCTTCTTGTGGATGTCACGACTCTCAGACAGGATCTCCTCGACGAGTACCCCAACGCAAAGGTACTCCTCATCGATACCGGCATGGAATCAGAGAAGCTATGTGCTACACTCCTTTCGTACAAAATACACGGGATAATCTCTCCCCATGCGGAACTCCGCATGTTCAAGAAGGCTGTTACGGCGGTCATCGAAGGACAGATATGGATCGACAACGGGTCAGTCAAGGCCTTGCTTCACCACAACGGGACCACCTCCAGGACGGGGAAGATGAGCGGTATCACCGGTAGGGAAAAGGAGATCATAGAGTATATTTGCCGGGGAAGCAGCAATAAGGAGATTGCCCAGAAGCTTAACATGTCAGAACATACAGTGAAGACACATCTCAGTGCGATCTTTAGAAAGTTCGATATAAAGAGCCGGTCAAAGCTGCTCACGCTGACCATGGATGGCCCGTTCGCAGGCGCTCCTTCAGTACCCGTCTCTCAGATGAAAACCGGCGAGGTGTGAAGGTAGACGCGGCTAAGGCCGGCAGGCTCTGTATGACAGTGCGAATCGGCCTGGCCTACTTCTTTACCCACTGGCCGTTATCGTTCTGTGTCCACCACCCCGGGCGTGACTTGTCCCGCCAGCTATTTGCAAAGATCTTTTGAATCTGCGGCAGGATTTCAGCAGGGTAGTTGTTTGCAGCCTGGATCTCCCGATAGAGCGCGGTCCTGTCCTTGTTCATCTGATCCACGAGTTGCTTGGCTTGCGCTTGCTCCCGTAAGTCAAGACCTGCGGTGTCCCGGGTCTCAACCAACCCGTTATTATTCTCCCCGACAACAGCCTTCTCATAGTATGGCTTCAGCTGTCGGAACGAGTTCCCCATCGATTCTTTAAGGGCGCGAATGGCTGGCGTCGACACGTTTACATTCACCTGGGCGAAAGCATTCGTTGGACCCAAACCCATGCTGCTCACTATCCGCAGCGGTTCGAGGAGCCAGCTGGAACTGCCCGGTTTCACCGGAGCCGGAGCCGGCTGCCCCTCCCCGGTCACGTCCCCAACGATATTGTCCGCGGCCTTTTGCACTTCGGCCGCCGGGAAATAGATATTCACCGTCACGCAGGCGGCAACCATGATCAAACAGAAAAAACTGATCTTTACCAATCTCTTCATCGCTTCCTCCTCATCACACTTTTATTCTATCACTATCCTCCCGCCTTAAGAAACCTTTTTCGGCTCCTGTTTTGTCCGAAAGATTCTGCCGATGCGCTCCGCCATATCCCCGAAGCTGATGGAGTTATCAGGGTTCTGAATGATCACGTCGATGCCCCGCAGCCACCCCCTTCGCACGAGGTATTCCTGCCCTCCTTCGCGAATCTTCCCCCTGACTGAGAAGGTATCGTTTTCGAGGGTGCAGAGGAGGCCGATCTTACTGTATGGGTACTCCTTAAAGAACCTCTGCATACCACTGTTAAGCACAGCTGAGATCGCGCTCGAACCTGTGCCCAGTATCGACAGGTTCTCGACGGCGTCAACGCTTATCACCTGGCTCACCTTCTTTGTCGGGTCAGATTCCACGTCCAGGAAAAAGCGGGCAGGCTGACCATACTCCATCACGAAGTTGGCAATGGAACCCTTGATGATCCCCGTCATCTTACCAAGCGCGACCTTTCGGGTCACCTCTTCAAGGTCGACGTCGCGGAAGAAAAGATCAAAGCCCACTTTCCTCGCCTCAGAGAAAAGGTTCTCCGCGAAAACGTTGGTCACCTCCACGGAGCCGCCGAAGACATCGGTTCGCAACTGCCCCTTCGTAACCCATCTGCCGCGGCGATAGGTGATCCCGGAAAAATCCGCGTTAATCGCGCCTGCTATGCGCGTCCCCACCAGGTCTTCCGTGAGGAGTCCCAGATCAAGATGGTCGAGCGACATAGCCAGCGTCAAAATCGGTTCGGGTGAAAAAAGATCATGCCCTTCGAGTCTGGGCAACCCAAGCTCGCCTCCGTACAGCTTCGCGTCGACGGCTTTAAGTAGCCTCAGACTATTCTGCGATAAAATAAAGGGGATGTCCAAATCTTCAATCAAGACCTGGCCCTTTTGCAGTTTCTTGATGCTGAGCAGGGCTTCGGCGCCCTCCCTCGGTTCCGCGCCGGACGGCGCAGATGGGTAGACAAGATCGAAGGGCAAGGAAAGCGTCATTCCGCTCACTGAAAAGAGATCAGGGACGTTAAGCGCAGTCTCATAAACCCGCAGCACGCCTTCCAGGAAGGTGCGGCCCTCCTTCATCCTGGCCTGAATATCAAAATCCGATTGCCCGGCAATCTCAAGGCTGGATAGATTCGGGTAGGTCTCGTGCAGATAATCTTGGAGCAATGTCGAAAATAGTCTCTCATGGGAGAGATTTTTTCCGTTCACTCTCAGAAGAGACTCTTCCGCGCCGATCTGGCCGGAAAAGTTATACTGGCCAATCCCAAACAGGTCAACGCTACCGGTTCCATCGAGGGAAGGACTCGCATCCGGGTTGTAACTCCCCCGGGACGCCACCTTGATCTGCTGACCCTTGAAATTCCCGTAATACTTTCCCCACAGGAGTTCACCGTCGCCCGCATCGAGAGCAAGGTCGAAGCGTGTTTTTTTATCTTCGGGACCTGAACGAAACTTGAGTGTGACATTGCCCGTAATCTTCTGGCCGATCTTCGACGCATCGCCGGACTTGAATCCTCCTTCTCTGAAGGTGAGCTTCACATCAGCTTTCCAGACGCTGTCGGTCGAGCCTTCGCCCTTCATCTCCAGGGCTCCCAGCCCCTGAATCGACCATGTTCGGTACTCTTCGGGCAGGAACGGTTTTACATTTGAATAGAACTGGGTGAAGTTTACGGATGGCGCCTCCAGCGATGCTTTCCATGGCACTTCCTTCTTTAAAGCGCCTTGAAACACGCCCGTAAATGGGCCTACGCCCGGCGCCTTACCACGCACTGATTCCAGAACGATTCTGGTAGAATCAAACTCGTAGGACCCCCGTGCGTCAAAAGTATACCCCTCGATACTTGCTTTTGGCTCTTGGCCTTTCATAACAATGGAGCCGACATTGACGGTGACCGGCTCGAGCGCGATCTTCTTTGCGTCGAGATCGAACATCGATGAGAGGGACATGTTCCGGATAGAGGTTGCGCCAAGAGAAGCAGACTCGACCAGCACCTCCACAGACCCTTTGGCTTTGGGATTGTTAATAGTACCCGAAGCATCTATCTTTCCCTTGCATCTGCCGCGGCCCGTTGCCCCGGAGCCTCCTTGCGAATCCAGCTCCACCGCGGCCTCGAATTGTGCACTGCCTCCAGTCCGGGGCGAAAAGTTTTTTACCTCCCCAAAAAGATCGGTGAGTTTCACGTGCGTTGTGCCGTGTGAAATGTCTGCCTCGCCCTGTTCGATGAGGAGCAGGCGGACCGGGGGAAGCTTTTCGAGCGCGGATAGATCAGTTTTTTTGCCCGTCGCATCAAGCCGAAAGAAAAGCTTCGGTCCTGTCAAGACGAGCTTTTCAACCTCCGCGCTGATGACGTTCTTCACTGCCCCCTTGATCTCAACGCTAGCGCAGAACATGGAAGGGCCTTTATCATTCAGCGGGCTTATCACGAGACCGGAAATCCTGCCGCGCAGGTCCGGCGAGAAGGAGACGGTCTCCACCTTCACCCGATACCCAAGGACCGGCGCCACAAGAGAGGCCACCCGGTTCACGATGAAGGCCGATTGAAGCGACAGCCAGATTGCCGCTCCAAGGAGCAGCAGGACTACGGGTACAGCAAGGACGAGGAGTAGCGATCTTCTCTTCACGCTCTAGCCTTCAGATGGAACCATCTTTGAGTATAGTATCACAAAACCGCTGTAGCAATAAGATCGAAGACGGGAGATCATGCCAGGTTGCATTCAAAAATACGACCCAGCCTTCGGCCGGGTGCCCCGGGCGACCAGAAGGATAGCGACGGAGGCGTACTCTGGTACGTCGGAGTCGTGCCGACGCAACACCCACTTCCGTGGGTACCCGGAAGAGGGGCACCCGTGTCCAACACGGGTCTATGAATGAAGGCAACCTGGCATCAGATATCCAGGATCACTGATGCCTCCCAGCCCGCATCAGTTTGTCGCAAGTTGAAGCGGTGGAGGGTAACTGCTTTAACGTCCACACGTAAGGGATGTTTTTGCGGATCAATCCCTTCGCCATAGACAACGCCTTTAAGGATAGACTTTTCGCCCGCCCTCCTGATGGATAAGCTCTTTACGCGCAGAAGGAGCTGCCGCGCATCCTTCAAGAAGATAAGCTCATTCAGGAAGCTGAAGAGCAAGAGATCAAGCTGGTCATGCTCCAGCTCGATGGTCAGTTCCTCAGACCGCCCGATCGTACCGAGGTCCTCTACCATCACGTTCATAGTGGCATCGGCGGCAGAGATAAAGACTTCCTCGACACTCGTGCCCCACGCCTCGAAGGCCACGTCAGCCAGGGCTATATCATCGCGGTACCGGTAAGCCACTTTTCTCATCTACCCTTTTATGTTTCCAAGAGGCAGAAGGCGTACCACCCGTTTGCTCAGGCCCGCGAGTTCCGTAGCCTCCACCACGTCATCTATGTTCTTGTAAGCTATCCCGGCTTCCTCCGCGAGCCCGCTCCACGAAGCGGTGCGCACGTAAATGCCCCGGCCCTCCATTTCTTTCTGCAACGTTTGTCCCCTGACCATCTTTTTCGCCTGATGGCGACTCATTGTGCGGCCGCTCCCGTGCGCTGTTGTGTAGAAAGCCTCTGCACCGCTCTTCAACCCGGCGAGCAAATAGGAGCCTGTCTCCATGCTACCCCCGATGATCACGGGCTGGCCCGTCTTCCGGTATTGATCCGGTAGATCATCCATGCCCGGGCCAAAGGCCCTGGTAGCACCTTTACGGTGGATCAGCACTTCGCGTTTCTTTCCGTCGACCTCGTGCTTCTCAAGTTTTGCCGTATTATGTGCCACGTCATAGACCATGTGCATGCCCAGTTCCCGGGGGTCTTTACGAAATACATCCGAGAAGACTTCACGGATCCGATGGAGAATGACCTGACGGTTCGCAAATGCCATATTGATGGCGCACGTCATCGCAGCAAAATAGTCCCGGCCTTCAGGCGAACGAAATGGTGCACACGAAAGTTCCCTGTCGTTCACCTTGATGCCGTACTTTCTATCCATCACGCTCAGGAATAGCTCCAGATAGTCGGTAGCCACCTGGTGGCCAAAGCCCCTGCTCCCGCAATGAAACATGATGGCGACCTGGTTCGGGATCGTAAAACCGAATGCGCGGGCCGTGGCTTCGTCGAAAATATTTTCAGGCTTCGCCACCTGCAGCTCGCAGTAATGATTCCCTGACCCCAGTGTGCCTATTTGATTGAACCCGCGCTCAATTGCCTTGCGGCTGATTTTCGATGCGTCCGCGCCTTTGAAGCATCCGCCCTCTTCAGTATTCTGCAGGTCTTCAGGCCACGCATAGCCCTCGCGGAGACACCAACGCGAGCCTTCTTCCGCAACTGTTTTGAACTCTTCCCTCGACAGTTTAATGACTCCCGTGGAACCCACACCCGCGGGGACGCGGCGGAAAAGGGCATCCACAAGCTCGCGCAAATGCGGCTGGACCTCTTCCAGGGTAAGGTTGGTGAGAACCAGCCGCATGCCGCAGTTGATGTCGAATCCGATGCCGCCCGGAGAGATCACTCCTGTTTCAGGGTCCATAGCTGCCATGCCCCCGATGGGAAAGCCATATCCCCAGTGGCCGTCAGGCATGCAGTATGCGTACTTGAGGATACCCGGCAAACAGGCCACATTCGATAATTGCTCGAAGACACCGGCATCCATCTCTTTCATGAGCTTGTCGGTAGCGTAGATGCGGCCGGGCACGCGCATCCCTTCCTTGTATGAAACGGGAATTTCCCAGACCGTATCTGATATGCGCTTGACACCCTCCGGAATAGGCATGACTGGTCACCCCCTCTCTAATTAGTTTAAGTCGATAGTGGAGCCAATACAATCGTTTCTCTGGTTTATCTCGTTTCTTTGGTTTAACGAAAGTAGCCAAAGAAACAGGAAAGGTCAGTGTACCTGCTTTAAGCCGGAACTAAAACCATTGAAACAGAAGCCCCTTCTTCCAGCACTGACGGTTTTGGGGCAAGCCTCATCATTGCTTTTCTGTTGACCCTATCAGAGCAATTTTAGTAGACTCCAATGCTATGCGTCGCTACCTTATTTTCGCCTCTGCCGGTTTGGGCCTTCTGATGTATACCATTGACGCTACGGCGGTGGCTGTCGCCTTCCCCCACTTCATGCGGGAATTGCACACCAATGTCCTCTGGGCTGGATGGACTATTTCGATATACTATATCGGGGTCACCATCGCCATGCCCTTAGCCGGAAACTTGAGCGACACCTTCGGCCGTAAAAAGGTCTTTCTGATCTCTCTTATCTTTTTCACCGGCAGCTCTCTCGCCTGCGGCCTTGCAACCAACATCTATATGTTAATCTCTTTCAGATTCCTTCAGGGCATCGGGGGGGCAAGCTTTTTCCCCACCGCATCGGGGATCGTAAGCGATTATTTTCCCGAGAATCGGCAAACGGCCATCGGCCTTTTCAGCAGCATTTTCTCGGTTGGCGGCATCATCGGGCCAAACTTGGGGGATGGATCGTGAGTCGCTTTTCCTGGCGCTATATCTTTTATATCAATCTGCCCATCGGCCTCGGTTTAATAGTACTGATCATGGTTCTGCTTCAAGACTCAAAGCTCGTTTCCCGGCCTCACATAGATATCACGGGCGCCTCATTCATGAGCGGCGCCATATTCCTTCTGATGCTCGGCCTGAATTTCATCGGTGAGAGCTTATCCTCTCGCTCCCTTCTTCTTACCGCTGCCCTGTTGGCCCTCAGCTTTTCTTTGGTCCTATTATTTTTCAACCATGAGAAGAAAGAGGCGAATCCGATCCTGGATATGGTCCTGTTACGGTCAAGACCTTTTCTCGCGGCAAACCTGTTGAATATGGTGCTGGGCGCCGGCTTCTTCGGGCTCTTTTCTTTTGTTCCCCTTTATGCGACCTCGGTGCATAAGCTCTCGACGTTGATGAGCGGCATGATCCTGACTCCCCGATCGCTGGGGGTCCTTTCCGCCTCGGCCATCACCAGCTTTCTGCTCAAGCGATGGGGCTACCGATTGCCCATGGTGCTCGGCCTGGCTATTGTCTCTTCTACAACACTCCTTCTTGCTCCGGGCCTCCTGATATCGGGAACGGCCGGCACTGGGTGGGGAGTAGTGCAACTACTCTTTTTCCTGATATTGGCCTCCGGCATTGGCGCGGGAATTACGAATCCCGCAGCCAATAACGCCTGCATCGAGTTAATGCCTGAAAAGGTAGCCACCATCATGGGCCTTCGGGGAATGTTCAGGACTGTTGGAGGAGCGCTGGGAATATCTCTGATTACCTTCATCCTCCATTTGAGTTCCAATCCTGTAGATGGTTTCAGGATCACCTTCATCCTTTTTGGTCTGATGCTTCTGTTCTCAATTCCGCTCGTCTTCCTCATGCCCACGGGAAAAAAACAATGGGGATAAAGCACGGGCAAGACCACGGGTTTGGGAAGAATGAAACGGTCTATTTCATCCTGACGTCGGTCGCGGTCTGTCACCTGCTTAACGACTCGATGCAGTCGCTGCTGCCGTCAGTCTACCCGATGTTCAAGAGTGCGCTTCATCTGAGCTTCGGCCAGATAGGACTCATAGCGCTGACTAATCAGTTGACGGCCTCCCTGCTGCAGCCGGTTGTGGGTCTTTATACGGACCGTCATCCCAAGCCCTTTTCGCTGCCGATCGGACTCTGCTCGACCTTTATTGGCCTGTTGTTGCTTTCGGTTGCGCACAGTTTTCACGCGATTCTTTTTGCGACAGCATTCGTGGGAGTCGGCTCTTCCGTATTTCATCCGGAGGCGTCCCGGCTGGCCCGCATGGCCTCCGGCGGCCGATACGGACTGGCCCAGTCGCTGTTCCAGGTTGGCGGGAACGTGGGCATCGCCGGTGGGCCGTTGCTGGTTGCGTTTGTCGTTTTGTCGAGAGGACAATCGAGCATCGCCTGGTTCTCGCTTATCGCCCTGTTGACGATCATCCTGCTCATGCCGGTAAGCCTCTGGTACAGGGCTCACCTCACGCCCAAGACGAAGGCCGGCCCGGTCCATGTCGTCGAGTCACCCGTATCGCCGAGAAAAGTTCGGATGTCGATCGGGATTCTGGTGGCGCTGATTTTCTCCAAGTACTTTTATTTGTCGAGCATCAACAACTATCTTATCTTCTATTTGATCAGTAAGTTTCAGGTCTCGGTACGCAACGCCCAGATTCACCTTTTCTTCTTTCTGGCCTCCGTCGCCGTAGGAACGTTCGTTGGCGGGCCCGTCGGTGACCGTATCGGTCGCAAGTATGTAATTTGGGTTTCGATACTCGGTGTCTTGCCTTTCACGCTGCTACTACCCCACGCCAATCTGTTCTGGACCACCATCCTCACCGTCATTATCGGCCTGGTGCTGGCATCCGCCTTTTCGGCTATTGTGGTGTACGCCCAGGAGTTGCTGCCGGGGAAAGTTGGCATGATCTCCGGTCTCTTCTTCGGACTGGCGTTCGGAATCGGGGGTCTCGGGGCCGCTCTGTTCGGCCGGCTTGCTGATCTGACCAGCATCGGCTTCGTCTATAAAGTTTGCGCCTATCTGCCGGCAATCGGCCTGCTGACTGCCTTTTTGCCCAACCTGCATGAAGGCCGGACCCAAAAGGTAAGACAGATTGACCTTGTGGAAGTGAGCAGGTAAGAAGGTCAAAGAGTGCCGAAAGGGGTTCGCAAAGGGCATTTAGCGCACCTACAAGCCCTCACCCTGCGATAGCTCCCGGGACTAACGATTACTGCTGGAAACGTTCAAAGAAAAGGCAAAGCCATTTTGACAAGCCTTCTCAAATATGCTGTTACGATCGCGCCTCTGTCACCACCACAGTTAGTTACGGTGTAGCATTCTTATTGTTACGCTTCGCAATCGCCATGGTGTCGGAATTTCCCCTCCTCCGGCCTTTCTTGTATGAAATTCCCTGACGGATATGAATGGATTTACATACACTGCGGACACCGGATCTCAGCTATCCGTAAGAATAGACCAACCATGCCGACAACGCGCGATGGTAAAAACGGTCGTGTTCTGCCTATGCGCAATTCTTAGGCCGCTCCGCAGCAATCAGCCTCCGTCGGCTGTGTGGCAAAGAGTCCACTCTCCTGTTTGACGAAGGGAGCGATGGGCCGGCAGGAGAAAGTCTTTCGGACTCTTGTGTGCGGCACCCGACTTGCTTATGTGTTCAGGCATAAAGGCAGTCACCAGAGAGGAAGCAATGTTGGTTCTTGTGTTGCCGATTCCAGCCCTCTTTTGTCTTGCCGGGCTGGGCATCATGAGGCGGACCGAGGTCAGATGTACTCGAAGCGAGGAGAGCGCCGCGACCCATGCTTAGAAGGAAACCGGTCTTCTCGACAATCTATCAGAACACGGTCTCGGGGGGTGGCCCGTTCAGAGGCTGCTCTCGTATACGTATGATGTCAAGAACGCATGGAGACGGTCCTCAGCACGCGCTGGGCCCAAGCCAGTACTCAATCAAGGGCTGCGTTGTTTAACACGACCGGTCTCCGCACTTGATGGGGGAGATTGCAGAATGAGTTCAAGAAAAAGATATATTATCTGGTTCATCGTTGTTTCTAACCTCTTGATAGCTTATTTACAACTCTCCGTCATTCCGGAGATCCAGGCACTCCATCATGTCTACACGGAACTCCACTACATTCCTCTTCTTGTAGGTGCTGTCGCATTTGGTATGCGAGGCGCGGTTCTAACCTTTCTGCTGACCACGACGTTCTATCTCACCTACGTCTTCGCAAGCTGGACGGGCGCTCCTGTGTCTATCGTAGAGACGTCTGTCCACCTCTTAGTATCGGGGGCTTTTGCGGTGCTCGCCGGTTTTCTCGTTGATCGTGAGAAGAGGCAGCGACAGCAGCTGAAAAGACAAAGGTCTCTGGCAGGCCTCGGCCAGGCCGTCGCCGCTGTCGTGCATGACTTGAAAAATCCGGTCATCACCATCCTGGCTTTTGTGAGGCGTGTCAGGGAAGGAAAGGGGGACCTGGAAACGGCGATGAAAATGATCAACGATTCCGCTCAGAATATGGAGAGAGCGGTTCGCGGCATACTCGACTTTGCCAAACCGATAAACGTCACGGCAGAGAAGCAGGATGTAAGAGGCCTTGTTGAACGCGTATGCGAGTTGTGCAGGGCAAAAGCTGAAGAGGGAGGGGTACGCCTCATAAAAGATCTTCCTGTCAAACCAGTGGTTGTTGCCATGGATGCCTTCTGCATGGAACGAGCTCTCACCAATCTCGTAAACAACGCGATCGAAGCTTCAAACAAGGGACAGAGCGTGGAGATCAGGGTGCTGACTGATAGTGAAAAGGCGGCTATCATGATCACGGACCATGGCCAAGGCATGGACGGGGAAACGTTGGAAAATACATTCACGCCCTTTTACAGCAAGAAGAGCGCGGGTACAGGTCTTGGCATGGCCGTAGCAAAAAAGATTATCGAGGAGCACGAGGGCGAAATTGCTATAATCAGTGAGCTTGGCGTAGGCACCGAAATAACGGTCACCCTGCCTTGTGGGCCTCCTGGAACGCTCCAGATGGAAGAACAACAAAAATCTTCAAGCCGATTGGGGTCACCCCCCTCTGCTGTTGTGCCTCGATATCGTCAGAACGGTTGGCATTGACCAAGGCAAGCAGGAGAGGCTGTTCAGCGGCTGTGATCCGACCTGCGTTTTTGTGATTGTGACACATAAGCAGTGTCTTGACCCCGCCGCACCACAGCAAGTCAAAGAGAATCCTTTGATAGGCTGTCGTAGCAAAAGTGCTCGATGGGTACCATTCGAAATACAGTGTCAAAGAGCAAACACCGAGACACTCGATTACAGTTGTCCGCACTTTGCTTCACCTACCTACAAAGTGTTAATGGTGGGTCAACACGTAAAGTGCAGATTGCCAGGTCTAAAGTCGAGAAGCTAATGTTCAAGTAAATCTTCAAATGCAACAACAGGGATTCCGAAATACTTCCTAAAATCATCATGGTCCCGGATTTTCAGGACCAGTTCCTTTACGTATCGACCTGGGCAGACTATAAAACACACGTCCTGCGGCTTGAACTTAAATCCATCTGCCTTTCCCATCAGCAGCGCATTTACCTTCCTCATGAGCAGTCTGTCCTCCCTTCCGGTCAGCAGTTCGCGCATTGGCTTGGAAAGGTATTGCTTGTAAATCATCCTCCACTCTCTCTCGCAATAGATCGTGCCAAAATCGTCTTCGCAAAAGGATTTAATAAAGCAAGGCTGTACCTCGGGAGCAATAAGTAACCTCCAGCCCCATGCGAGCTGGGGAATAAATAAAGCCTTCAATTCGTTCAGCCGTTTTATCTCCTTTTGGGACACGGTGCTCACGGACTCCTCAAGCGTCTTGGAGATAGCCTTAATAATTGACTCTTGACGCGCGAACACTCCCCCAACAAATCCACGCAGAATCTCAGTGTTATGAATAACCCAATCATCATGGTAGAATGCATACTGCACGGGACGGAAACGCTTGTCGGTATAGCATCACGCGGAGATGCTCACAGGCTGTTATCCTGCTAAATGGCTAACAACAAAGGCCAGTAAGAAGCCGGCCACCGTGACCAGCGCCACAAATCGGCCGCCTTCCTCGAACGCTTCCGGCATCATCGTGTCGGCAATCATCGCCAGGATCGCCCCGGCTGCCAGCGCCAGCGTCGCGGCGACCGTGTCCCCTGATGCATGGCCCAGGAAGCTATAGCCCAGCGCTGCAGCTACGCCGGACATTGCGATTGTAGCGCCCCAGACCGCCATGACGTAGCCGCGCGACCGGCCTGACTCCTTCATCCCCAGAGCCCCGGAGATGCCCTCCGGCAAGTTGCTGAGAAACACCGCGACCAACATGATCAACCCGACGCCTTTGCCGGCTGCCAACCCGACGCCGATTGCCGCAGATTCGGGAATACCGTCCAGGAGGGCGCCCAGCAAGATGGCGGAACCGGAGCCGACAAGCTGGCTGCTTCCGGAGGTTACCTTACCGGCTGCGTGGCGCATTCCGTGCCCACGTTTACGGAAGTATCCGCCGCCACGGTCGATCAGGTAGTCACCGCCGACGAACAGCACGGCACCGGCGATGAATCCGAATGACACCGAATCGAACCCGCCCAATTGATAGGCCTTCTCCATCAGGTCAAAAGTTAATGCCGAGATAAGCACACCGGAGCCGAAGGCCATGACGGCCCCGACCACCCGCCTGGACACCTCCAGATAGAGCCCGATCAAGGCCCCGATGAAGAGCGCTGCCCCGCCGATTAACCCGTAAACGCCGGCAGTAATCATCAGTCGATCAAACCCCGCTCCATATCTGTGTGCAGTCTGTCATGATCAGTTCTCATAAACGTAAAGCTGCCTAAAATTGTACGCCTATTGAAAGAGTGCGTCAAAGAGTTCTATCGGGAAACCTGCATCACAACAACAAAGTAGACTGCTCTATCACTTTTCTCTTGCCTCATGCAGTCAGTTGGCGTATAAAGGAACAAGGGCTGTTAAATTCACGACAAGGGGGATAAAGCATGACCAAAGAAGAATTCGTTGCGAAGTTGGCCTTGGCAGGCAAGGTTACGAAGAAGCAGGCAGATGATATCTTTTCTAAGTTCTTAGAGATGCTGGCGGCATCGCTCAAGAAGGGTGAGCGGGTTGCCCTTCCCGGACTCGGAGTCTTCTCCGTAGTGCAGAAGAAGGCGCGGACCGGCAGGAATCCCGGTACCGGCGCCGCAATCAAGATACCGGCTCGTAAGGCGGTGAAGTTCTCCACTTCCAGCGTCCTGAAGCAGGGCCTCAACAAGGCTAAGAAGAAGTAGCCTCCGGAAGGGGACCTTCTGGGGCCTTGGGGAAGGTCCCCTTCCATCCTTCAATTTCATCATGGGACAGACGATCGTCGTGGTTGGGGGACTGTACCGAGAGAAGGAAGTCATGAAACGATTTATTGGGATCGCCGCGGCAGTCGCATGGGTAGTCCATCTGAGCCTGGCAGGCACAGCGGTTCATGCTCAATCTTATCCCAATCACTCCATCCAGTTAATCATTTCTATTCCTGCCGGGGGCGGGGGAGATATAAATGGCAGGATCCTGGCCGATGATCTGGGGAAGATCCTCGGGCAGCAGATCATCGTGACGAATAAGCCGGGCGCCTCAGACACCTTGGGGACGGATGCCCTGGCTAAGAGCAAAAAGGACGGCTACACGCTCGGCTACACCAGCACGGCAGCAATGGTCTATTCCCGGGTGACCAACCCGGAGACCGTTCCCTATGATCCCGTGAAGGATTTCGATCCCCTGGCTCTTCATACCTTCTACCCTCTCTCTGTGGCCGTGCAGGCCAGTTCACCGTGGAAGACCTTTAAGGAATTGGTCGATTATGCCAAGAAAAATCCGGGCAAACTCCGCGTGAGTACAGCCGGCGTCGGAAGCGCAGCGAACTTCGACGTGGAGATTGTCCAGTCTCTTACGGGCGCACAATTCACGCATGTGCCTTTCAAGGGAGGGGAAGCCGTTGTGACCGCCCTGCTGGGAGGCCACGTGGAAGTGAGTTTCGATATCGCGGGTAAGTTTATGCCTCACGTTGACGCGGGGAAGCTCCGGCTGCTTTTGGTCAGCAAGAAAACTTCGATCTTTCCGAACCTCCCTACCCTTACGGAATTAGGCTATAAGCGGGACCTGCTCTCGGGCTGGCATGCCATGTTCGGTCCGGCGGGTATGCCGGAAGACGTAAAGAAAGTCATTGTTCCCGCGGTGGAAAAAGCGGTAAATAGTCCCGAAGGGAAAGCTAAGATTGAAAAGCTGGGCTATATTGTTCAGTACAAGTCTCCCGCCGATTTGAGGAAATTGATCATCGATGATTACGAGACCGCCCATGGGATCGCGGTGAGATTAGGCTTGCAGAATAAATAAAAATAGAGCGTACAAGCATCTGGGGTTTCACCAGGCTGTAGATGATGCGCTATGGCTTGAGAAGGGCCCCCTACACGGTAAAGCGCCATTTGCAGAACATATCGGACGGATGCTCAGGCGGCGCAAAGATGCACTCAACCTTGATCCTTGGGTCTATCTCGTGCGCAAACGCTTCAAATTCACCTTTGTGCATCTCCCGGCAAAAAAACTCCTGCAGACCTCGCTTCAGCCGCGCCCTTTGCGTGGGACAGTCGGGCACGGAAACGATCACTTCATCCGGCTTCTCCTCTATCTTGTACCCGACAAGTATTGTCCAGGTAAAATACCTGAGCGCCTTTACGAAGCCCTTTAGACCTTTCTCTTCGATCTTGAAGCGCTCAACAAGATCCTTCGCAGCCATTTGCGGAACTCTCAACCAGACCTGTTCGTTGAGCCGCTCTGCGGTGGGCTGATCGAACCTTTCCGCGACATACAGGAACCAGAATGCGTCGATGACCCGATAGTGCCAGAGCAAAAATTCCAGGTAGCTCCTCAGCTCCGGGGCCTCCATCTTCTCGAAAATCGTCAGGTCCATGGCCACCCCCTTTTCATACACGTTACGTGACCGCGCCCAGCGTGTCAAGCAAAGATGCACACCAAACTTCAAATCCCAATATCTAATTT